>CAZDAB010000006.1:0-21938 GCA_964502855.1 uncultured Desulfobacteraceae bacterium
AGTTGCTGATTATTTATGGAGCGGTTAAATTAAAAAAACTCCCCGACCCCTCAAATAAATAACAAACCGTAAGATAAAAGGCAAGACAGTTATGGGAATTGTTTGATTGAACCGTGCTGCGTGGCGGTGATAGGGTGGACAAGCCGAAGGCTCCCATATGCTTTGGATATTAAGGGTTAAAAGTAGCACACTAAAATTTCACCCTTAAGTGCCGTACATAAGGAAGCCTCCGATTCGTGCAAGATTCAGATTATTATCTTTTATCTTTCCAACCAGCCGATTTATCCCGGCAGAGCAGTTATAATCGTAGGCGCTTTGACCATTTCATGAATTTGCCTTTTTGCGATTTTATACCGCTCGAAATAAATCTTTGCGACCTCCTTTAGAAATTTATATCCCAGCTCAGAATCGGCTTCACAAAGTTTGAGCAATTTGTCTGCATCAACTGCCAACACCTCTGAGTCTCCCAGACAAACAGCCGTTAGTGTATATTCCTGCGGTTTCATGAAGCAGGCCGTGCCAAAAAGTTCGCCTTTTTCCCGCTTCTCAAAAGAAATCCCTACTTTTTCACCGGGTTGGAATCGGTTTAGGCTGACCATTCCTTTGATAACCACAAAAATTTTGTCGGCCCGCTTACCCCTCTCGTAAACATGAGCGCCCTTCCCGAGTTTTTTTGTTTCTGTGATTTCAGCCAGTTCTGCCAACTGATTTTCTGAAAATACATTAAATATGTCCAATTTTTTAAGATCGTTAACTTTTACCATAATGCTCCTCCTTTGTTTGGTAAGTTTTAAAAAGACTTAAGCCTGTTTTAACTTCTCAATACCTTTGGCCGTATGCTTTGCATTTTCTTTAGAGCAATAACCATACCAAAACGAAACGCCCCCGAAACGTATATTTAACTTGCTGATATAATATTAAAAATTTGTTTTTTAGAAATATTATGATCCAATTTTATCTGTTACGGGTGTCAGCCTTTTTTACAAACTGTAAAGTTCAGGGTGCTTGGCAACCAAAAATGCCTTTATGCCGATTTTGAAATCAGTTTTCGAACGTAGGGTTGATCATCCACAATTAAGATGCCGGCCATTTTGTCCTCCACTTTCTCCTCAGGAAAAGATTCTTTAACCGCAGAGACGGACGGCACAGGATTCATTTGCTATAGAAAGCACATTTTTTTTATCTAACCGAGTGCCAAGAAATTTATGGATGGAATATTGAATATCTTTAAATCCAAATGGTTTAAACAGCAAATCGTCAATGCAGCAGCCTTCTTTTTCGTCCGCCGGGTCTTGTTTGTTCCGACCCACCAACATGACAACGGGTGTTTCGGGGGATCTGGCCTTAACATGATAGGCCAGACTGAAGCCGTCTTTTAAAATCATTTTAGAATCCGTAAATACGAGGTCGAAACCGCTGTTGACAACCCTATGTAACCCTTCAATCCCACTGTCTTCGGTAACCACGTCAAATCCCAATTTAGCGATCAGATCGGCTAAAAATTCCAGGTTGTCATGATCATCATCAACCACTAAAATTTGTTTGTTATGTCTTTGTGTATTTTCCAAAAACAAAACCCTCTGATGGCTCATTTCCAATTTTGTATTCATTATCGTGGAACACCCCCCTAATTCCGTTACCGATCTTCTTGCGATTCTTTCAGGCACAATTCACGCCAGGCACAGTCCAAACGCTCACATTTTCCGTCCGACTTTCCAAAACAATCCGGATTTCCCTCAAGAACCTGAACGCTTCGAATGAGATGTGTTATATCCGGAAAATTGCCGCTTGAGTTACTGTTCTTCCTATCTGCCATATTTCGTTTCAAAGATTTTGTCTTGCTTTGAGTACCCTTTTAATACAGTCTTTACTCTGAAGTCATGCACCCAACCTTTACCCTAAAAACGACTCCATGAAAACCTATGATATTTTGTATCCTACATGGAATTTATCGATAAATTATTTATTACCGGCTTTAGTAATTTTGTCCATAGGGGAGCAACTTCATTTTTTCTGAGGAAATTTCCTAGGAGGGAATTTTTCCCATACGGCAGGGGGTATATCGCCGACAGAATAGGACGGAACGTATTGAGAAGGAATTTAGTAGAATTTCCGAGACGTTTAACTAGTGCCCATCTATAAATCTATAACGGAAACTAATCAGTGTCCATCCAGAAATGGTAGATTTTGGTTTCCGGCAAGGCCCGAGAGAGTTTTCAACCGCAGGCATAGCGAGCTATTTCGAGGATTGAAAACGAGCGAGAACGCCGCCGGGGGCCGAAAGATGCCGTTTATGGATGGACACGAACTATTCTTTCCAAAGTTCAATGTCGATGAGGCCGAGCTTTGCAGCATACCGTGTCAGTTCAACGATGCTATGTACCTCAAGCTTTCGCATAATATTGTGGCGGTGGTTTTCCACGGTTTTGGGACTGATAAAAAGTTTATCGGCAATCCGGCTTGTCGACAACCCTTCTGCCAGCAGGACCATGACCTCCTGCTCGCGAGCGGTCAGCAAGTCGTAAGTGCTACCCGTTACGGCGATCTGCTTTTCCGGCAATCCGATAAGCTTGTTTATTACTTTATGGGAAACCGACGTATCCATAAAATAATGACCTTTCAACACATATTCAATTCCCTCCAGGAGCTTTTCCGCAGCCGAGTCCTTTATCAAATAACCCATGGCGCCGGACTGAAATGATTTTACGATATAGTCTATTTTGGAATGCATGCTGACAACCAATATCCGTATTTTGGAGAAAACTTTTAAAATATCCCCGATCAGCACAAGACCTTTTATATCCGGCAGGGCCATATCCAACAAAACCAAATCGGGCTTGAGTTCTTTTACCATTTGAAGTCCTTCCTGCCCGGTGCCTGCTTCCCCGACTATTTCATACTTGGGGTTTTGGCCGATGATCGTCTTAAGGCCTTCCCGGAACAGAGGATGGTCGTCAATGATTACTATGCGCTGTTTCTTGCTCACTTTTTTGCCTTTTAAAAGGAATTATTATCAATATCTTGGTACCTTGCATGGGGCCTGATTTAATCGTTATTTGGCCTCCAAGCAGGTTGACCCTTTCTTTCATACTTTGAAGCCCTATCCCTTTTTTATAACCCAATAAACGTTCTTGCTCAGTTATATCAAAACCTTTTCCCTCATCTTCAATGCGAAGGATGATATTCGGAAATGCACCTAACAGCATGATTTTGCCCCGGTCGGTAGCGGCATGTTTGCTGATGTTGTTCAGGCCTTCCTGGACCAGACGGTAAAGATGGATGGACGTATGAAAATCCAAGGTTAACATATGTACTCCGGCCGAATGAAAGTCAACCTTCACCCCTCTATTTTCAGAAAAATCTTCACAATACATCTCAAGTGCCCTTACAACGCCCAGTTCTTCCAGGCCGGGTGGCTGTAAATCATAGGCCAGGTTCCTGACAGATATATTAATTTGTTCACTGAGCTTGGATAATTTCGCCGCTTTTTCCTTTAATTCAGGAGAGATGACCGATGGGTCTTTTAAGAGCATATCACAGCCGATTTTCAGTGAAGAAAGATTTTGGGCGATACTGTCATGCAGCTCATAGGAAAGCTTCTTCCGCTCATGTTCCTGGGCCTGTATCAGCATTTGAGAAAGGTTCCGCACAAGATCTTCCGCTTGCTTGCGTTCGGTCATGTCGTTGATAAACCCCTCAATCGCCACTATTTCCCCGCTTTGATAAACCGGCTGGATGTTATACTCATGATATCCACAGGAACCATTTTTTAAATATCGTCTCAATTCTCCCTTGAACGTCTCGCCGGATAGTGCCCGGCGAATATTCTCCCGGGATTGGACCCTGCTTTCTTCTGGCTGGATGAGTTCAAAGCTCTTACCGATAATTTCCCTGCCGGAATATCCGTGCATACGTTCCCATTCGTGATTGACATACTGCCACAATCCATCTTTCCCAATTCGATAATAACCGAAAGGAGCGTTATCAATAATATCTCGAAATCTCTTCTCACTTTGCTTCAGGGCCTTCTCAGTTTTTTTCTGCTCGGTGATATCCCTGGAACTCTGGATGAAACCTGTAATTTTTTCTTTTTCATCAATTATAGGCACACTATAGGAATCGAAATACTTACCCCCTAACTCGGGAAAATACATGGTATTTTTTTCAATATGACCGGTTTCCCGGGCCTTCAGGGACGAACACCCTACACAAGGCGCTTCTCTGCCCCGTAGGATCTTATAACAAAATTGCCCAATGACATCTTCAAGGGAAACATTTAAATCCGAAACAACTGTTTTATTGGCCCAGATGATTTTCAAGTCTGCATCAACATAACGAATCTGATCCAGGGAAACATCAAGAATCGCCTGTTTCTGGCTTTCAGACTCTCGTAAAGATTGCTTGAGTCTCTGGTTGCGAACAATGTTATCAATAACACTGGGCAGCAGGGTAAAAAAGTCCCCGGTCTTAACCAAATAATCCTTGGCCCCGGATTTAATTGCTTGTACCGCAATATTCTCGTCTCCCTGGCCGGTGATCATAATAACCGGGGTATCTATATTTTGTTGATTTAAAACCTCCAAAAACTCAACACCATTTATGCCGGGCATGAGGTAATCCGTTATGATAACCGTGGGGTTGACTTGATCAAGCCGTTCAAGGCAGGTGGTTGCATCCTGAAAATGAACCACCGACGCGTATGAAAACTCCCGGGCAATGGCCCGCTTCATGAGGTTGAAGTGAGCTTCCTCGTCTTCAATGATCACCACCTTTAAGGTTTCCACGATTAAAACTCCTGATTTTTTTCAATTCAATCTTGAATGACGGGCGGCTTGTTCAGAATCATCCAGTAAAAATCAACTTGTGCAATCTTTTCTTCAAAGGCCTTGAAGCCTACGGGCTTTGTCAGGTAGCTGTTGGCATAATGTTCATAAGATCGGACAATGTCCTCCTCCCGTTCCGAGGTCGTCAGCATAATCACCGGAATCCGTTTCAGATCAGGGTCTTCCTTGATCGTCTTGAGGACGTCTATTCCATCGATACCCGGCAGCTTAATATCCAGTAGAATCAATCCCGGAACAGGATATTTTTCTTTATCCGCATACGGTCCACGATTGTATAGGTAGTCCAGGGCCTGCTCTCCATTGGAAACAATGTCCACCCGGTTGGCATTTCCCGCCTTTCGAATGGCCCGTTTGGTGAGTTCCGCATGAGCCTCCTCATCTTCCACAAGCAAAATGTTTGAGGGTTCGTAATCCATATGTTCAAGCCTCCTTGTTTTTTAGGGTGAAAAAAAAGGTGGTCCCTTTTCCCGGCTCGGATTCCAGCCAGACTCTGCCTCCATGGTATTCGATGACTCGTTTTACGATTGCCAGTCCAACACCGGTTCCTTGTTCAATCATTTTTGCGGACGGCAGCCGCTGAAACACCTGGAAAATCTTTTCAAAATATGTTTTTTCAATACCGATTCCGTTATCCCTGACAAAGATCACCTTCTGGTCATCCTGCTCTTGAACTCCTACCTCAATTCGTGGAGAGGGGTTTTCCTTGTCAATATATTTAATTGCATTGGATAACAGGTTCTCCATGACCTGAGCCAATCGCTTTTTTTCACCATAAACCAATGGAAGGTCTTGCGTAACGGTGACCTGAATATTTCTTGCCTCGATCGGAGGTTGAAGCGCTGCGACAGCTTCTTCGATCAGATCTGCCAGGGGAAATTCGGTCTTTTTTACCGTTAACCGCCCGATGCGGGAGAGTTCCAGCAAGTCGTTAATCAAAAGCTCCATCTTTTGGGTAGCATCACCGATATAATTAAGGTATTTTTCGCAATCTTCAGGGATCAGGTTTCCAAAATCTTCACGCAAAGCGCCCATAAACCCCTCAATGGTAACAATGGGCGTCTTTAGGTCATGGGAGACCGAGAATACAAAGGTTTCAAGTTCCGCGTTTTTGGCGGCAAGTTCCTTGAGCAGGGCCTCCAACTTCTTTTCATTTTTCTTTAACGCCTCTTGAGCCCGTTTTCGTTCACTGACTTCATGAAGGGCATGGTCTCTGGCCTGCCGGTACATTTGCATTCGATGATTGAGAAAATGAAGAAGCAGCGAGAGGAGTGCGGAAACGAACATGCCGAAACCCAGAAGCCCGGGGTTCCGAACCACCTTGGGCGGATACAGGGCCTCCTTGGGGAAAAGTTCCAATTGCCAGGTTTTTCCGGGAAAATTGATCTCTCCAAGGACGTGCAAGTTATGCTTTTCCGGATTGCCGGGGCCCTGTTCTTCATTCGTATAAATCAGTTGATCGGCTTCGTAAATCCTGATCCAAAAATTTGTGAGTATACTGTTAGCCAAACAGGTGTCCATAACCCGCTTGACCCGAAATACACCGTTCAGGTAACCCTGCACCCGGCCGGTATAGATCAGAGGCCGGAAGGTATGAAAACCCAGTCCTTCCTGAATAAGTTCCGTACAAGGGGTAGCCACATATTTAAGATGCTTCCCGGCCTTTTGAAATGTATCCCGCACCCGCAAATTCAAATGTTCAGAGACCCTGTTACCGATGAAATCTTCATTGATTTCCCTGGGAAACACCCAGCGAACAACCCCCTCGGGGTCGATCCAGTTGATCCCCGTAAAACCGGGGTAATGGGTGTAAAAATCTTCGGCAAACTCAAGAAAACGTTTCTGGCTGAAGTCCGGCGGGGTTCTTTCGACCCATCTATCGGCCAATAATTCAAGAGAAACCATTCGGGCGTTCATCAGACCTTCGACACGAATCCGTATCTGTTCCGAAGACGTTTGTGTATAGAGAAAGACGAGATCTTTTTCATTCTTGTTTTGATTTTGCCATAGAATGATTGCACCGCTGCCAAAAATTAAAAAAGCGACAATAGGGAAAAGATTTTTGAAATGGAATATGGATATCTTCAACTTGAATTTGTAGATGATATTGTATCAGGGTTAAAAACCGTATTATCGATACACGCAAAACGTTTCATAAGACCATACCTGTCGCATCGGGTTTACGTCCCTGGTTTTTGTTATAATCAAGCTGAGTTTCTACTATTATCAAGAATTATAAATCGACTTGAATTGAAACTTTGTTTTATTCACAGATGTAAAAAAGTGCTTCCAAGTCTGAAAATGCACGATTTCTAACAAAAAAGGATGTTAAAAGCAACACCCTTTTTTTCAACCTTGAATTGCGCTAGTCTTTGGTTTGATTTTAAGAATTCCTTTTGCTAAAAGGATGGGCAGCAGATATTTATTTGACCATTAGACGGATATGGTCGTTGCAATTGTTTTAGTGCCCGGGTTATTCGTTTACTCGAAGCAATTTCGATTCCTGTTCCTCGATGCGCGGCCTTTTTTTCGAAAAACTGATAATGTTCTGCTGATCTTCACGATCTGATCTGATGCCATGGGACTCGGCATCCGAAATTTTTTGTTCATTATGTGCTTTTCTACCGGAATTCCTCGTTATTGCATAGGGTTTCGTATCTTGCCGGTTAACCAGGGGCCGCTGTAACATTTTTTCATAAAGATCTATGTAATGTTGTGCGGTCACCTTGTGATTAAATGTAGCCGCCCCTTGCATCATTATCCGTCTGACCTGCCTTTGCTTTTCTTTTACAGGCAGCATGTGAAACTGCATGGCCTGATCAATGGCCCAGGATAGACCTCCCGAATCGAATGTGTTAAACAGAAAACCGTTGCCCGTATGGTTATCTACGTCCAGATGGGTAACCGTATCATGAATCCCGCCCGTATCGTGGGCGACCGGAAGAGCCCCATAAATAGCGCCGATCATCTGCGGAAGGCCGCACGGTTCAAAACTCGACGGCATCAGTACAAAATCCGAAGCCCCGTAAGCCAGACGCGCCAACTGTTCATTGAAGCTGCATACGGCCACTCGATCTGACAAATTATGAAATCGAACAATGTCTTTAAAATGCCGTTGAAACTCCCCGTCTGCTACAAAAACGATCTCTATATTTTGTTCCGAGTAGCGGGAAACCACGTTATAAAGTATCTCAGCCAGCAACTGGCATCCCTTTTGAACCGGATCCAGCCGAGAAGGCCAGAAGAAAAGGGGGGCCTGTGGGTCCCGCATCAATCCCATTTTTTTTTGAAGGATGCGTTTATTGGTCTTTTTTCCACTCACATGATTTTTTGCCGAATAGTTACAATGCAAGGCTTCATCTGTGGATGGGTTATAGGAAGGGTCCGGCGCATTTAGAATACCCACAGCACATCCGGCGTTATTTTTGTTGGCAAGTTCACATTGCATGGAGTTTTTTACAAAACCGTGCCGGCCTTGGACCATTTCCTTCAGGAAGGTGGGGCTCACGATATTCACAAAATGGGCGGCAAAAGCCCCGCTGGCAAGAAAATCTACCGGGATGGAATCTCTGGTATTTTCATAAGTCGATGGGAAATACTCATAATAAAAGTTTTGCCAAATCGAAGCACCGTCGATACCCCGGTCCTCAATTTCAGAAAGAGTGGTTTTAACCGTGTGGATATTGTGGATGGTAAACAGGCAGGGGATACCCAATTGTCTGGCCATGGCCGGAATCAGACCGGTCATCCAGTCATTGCAATGGATGAGATCCGGCTGAACCCAAGGAACGATATTGTTAATGACTTCTCGTTGAAACGCCAGCGAAATTCTGATATTTTTATACTCATACCCCGAATAGATATGGTTACGATAGAAAAAAGCCCTGTCCTGGGCCAGGTGAATCCTTTCGTCCGGTACCCTGCTCCGTATGGTTTCCAGTTCCTTCCTGATAATTGGGGGCGATTGACCGCCAAAAATGGTGCGGTAATCCGGAAGGGCCACATGCACGTCGGCACCCTGGCTATACACCTCATTTATCAAAGCTGCCGAGACATCCGCAAGTCCCCCGGCCTTGGCATTTAAGCCGTTTGAAATATTACCCATGCCTTTGGGAAGATAGGTGATTTCAGGCGTCACGATAAGAACACGGGGATTAGTTGGAGAATTGTTCATAATCTGCGGTTCCTATGATTTGGTATGAGATATTGATTCTGTCTATAAAATGCAACTTACCAAATTATAAATTGTTCTGTCTATAGAGGGCTGGGTTCATTTTGATGGTAGGAATCCCTAGTGCCGGGAGTTTGTCCCGGATGATCGTGGGAAAAACGAATCAGATAGGTTTTAAGGGTTCAGCTTCAGGGTTTATGAAGTGATTTTTTAGTAAGCCCCAAGCGGGCGGCACATCCAAGATAGGGTTCAAGAAAGTGATTTATAAATAAAAACATACCGTTGATCATTGATGTCAATGACAATATCCCCCCCCCTTGTTTCAGCATAAACGATCCATCCGGGCTTGGGGCCGCTCCCACATTCAGCTTTAGGAACAAAATCGCCGGTCTTCCCATTATACCAGGCAAGCAACATGGGGTGAGAGGCAAATTCTTTTGCTTTGTTATCGGCAAGTTGCTTGATTGACACAAAATCCAAATCTTCATCGTCAACCTTTAATTCGATTGGATTGTTCAGACACTCTTTTATGGAACAGCGACAACCGGTCATATAAATTATCTCCTCATTCAATCCCTTGTGAGTTCTATAACTTAATGATATTAATAGTTATATTTGGGATGCTATTTTTAATTTTTTCCTTTCCTTGTGTCTCGGACTTTTTTATATTTTGCCATCATTTTGGAACTCATTGCTTCCAGGTTTTTGGCGATAATGGAAGCCCTGCCGGCCGGTATGGAAATAACCATTAACTCGGGGTCCAGACCGCACCGCAGACGGTCTCCAAAGCCCGTGACTGAAAAATTGACCTTGCCCGTCTGTATTGAATAAGCGGTAGCATCCCCACAGACACCCTGGAACCCTGTGGCCATTGAAATTTCTGTCCGGCCGCCGGTATCATATTTATCCGCTAATATTATAAACATGACCTGTTCTGCATTAGCGGGAATGAGTATGACCTGATAATTATTGTCCGCATGGGATAGAGGTCTGAGAAAAATTCCTTTTGTACTCCCGTTCTCAAGCTTGTATGCCCCTGTTACCGCGTTTTTAGCGGCTTCGACCGTACCAAATACGCCTGCATCATAATGCTTGCGGCCGGATAGCATCTCATCGGAATAATTCGAAAAACCCAGTGTTGCCGCACCGGATTTACAGATGATGTCCTTTTCCAGAAGATAAAGGGTTTGCCCTTGGGCGGCAGTCATTATTCCATGACAATAGCTTCTGAGCGGTTTATCCGGCCGGTACTTTTCCAATTCAGAGTTATGCTTTGGGAACAATGAAACAGCTACAGGAAAAATAGAAAGTTCTAAATGAGTGGTTAATATTTCAGATATTTGAGTATTATTCATCATTTTTCACACTCCATCATTGAGACCTTTGAAAAATGTCAATTTTTGTTTAAGTTCAAGGCAATTCTGCAGGATAGCAGAATTGGACAGCCGTCAAGCTGCCCGCAAGGGCGAGGGGCATGGACGCCCCCCGAGTCAACGCGAAAATTTTAACCACCCCGGTACGATCTGCCGGCCTGTTCCGGTACTTCCACGGGGACTTACGGGGCAGGCAGGAATACCTGGAGTATTTTGAGGATTAACCCACCAAAGTTCGGTGGCGGGTTAAAATTTGAGCCTGTTGACAAATCCCGCTCAGCGGGGACGCAGAGATTGGGCAAAAAGGGGCGTTTTGAAACTGGCTCAGATAATATATTTTTCCGGTGTCAGGTCAAGTAAATCCTATTTTTGGCGATTGTCAAAACGTCTCCGCCAAGGAAAATTATGTTCTCAGATAAAAATCCAAATCCTTTTCAAGTGATTTTTGATCGATGTACTGTGCACCGACATTGCGATCGATAATCCATATTATTTTGATAAGTTTGTGGATTTCCGTTTTCATTGGATTGTCTAAAATAAATTTCAATTCAACTGTATCATTTCTGGAAATATAATGTGGCTTAAGACTTGCAAATCGGATTCCGCTTGCTGAAATATCTTCAACGATTATTTCTCCTTTTTCATCTCTCCCCTGGACAACGTATTCACCATGGAGCCGGACTTTCTTACGGTAATGCTTTCGATATTCCAAGGCGAGCCGAAAAACTGCGCCACATCGGCATTTGGCCTTTAGTTTTTTTTGAGTATGCTTGAATTTCGTTACATCTACATTTTTCTCAAATCCGCATTTGGGACAGATTATCGTTGCTTGGTTGGTATCGTCCACATAAACCGTTTTCATAACATTTTCTTTTTTTCGATGGTTTTAACCCGGACGTATCATCACGCTTAAAGTAGATTATGTGCCTGAATATTCAATTTCCGAAAAGTGACGGCTTGTAACCGAAATCATAAAAAATACAGATCTCTTGCATTATGGCAAAAGGACGTTATCAGACATGGGCAATTTTGTCAAATTTTATGAAAAATACGTGGGTCTCATGAGTATCTGCTAGTCGGTATAGACGTCGCCATGGATAAGCATCACGTCTTTATAGGAATGATGGCCGGAACGTCATTACTAAGCAGACTATAAATAATCTATTGCATTTTTATTTCATTTTCACCGAACATAGCGCTATGCCAGAACTGCATTCCGCTGCGCTTCATGCAGTCTGGTGAATTTTTCGTTCAGTTCTTCTCTCTTCTGAAATCCACCCATCACCAGTTCCACAACAAAATCAACTTCCTTGTCTATCTACACTCTCCCCTTTCCTATACCCTTTCATTTCACAAACATTTCAAAACAAAATCAGTACACTTTGGGACTTGAATATTTCATTTTTAAAAGCTATTCATAGATGTATGCCGAACCCGAATATTTCATGAAAATTTTTGGAAGGCCTTTTTATCCGCAATGAAAACAGTTTGTTTTTTAAAATATCATTAAAAATAATAGAGGGATAAAATTATGAGTCTGTTAACCGTAGATCAAGAAAAATGTGAGCGTGATGGTATTTGTGCTGAAGTTTGCCCTGCGGGAATCATCGAATTTAAAGACAAAGATGCTTTCCCCACCCTTGTGGATGGCGGAGATAAACTGTGTATCAGATGTGGACATTGTGTGGCGGTTTGTCCACACGGGGCCATGTCTCATTCAACGATGAAACCAGAAGAGTGCCCATCAGTAAATGATGACGGGTTATTTGGTCCGGAACAAGTCGAGCACTTTTTGCGGTATCGAAGATCTATAAGGAATTACAAGAAAAAGCAGGTTGCGCAAGAGGTTCTGACAAAATTAATTAATTTAGCCCGTTTTGCCCCTTCCGGACACAACCGCCAACCTGTCAGATGGCGGGTTATATATGAAAGGGATAAGGTTCAACGAATGGCTGGATTTGTTATTGATTGGATGCGCCACTTAATTAAAGAAAATTCTCCACTCGTTGCCGCTATGCACCTGAATCGAGTCGTTGCTTTCTGGGAAAGGGGAAATGACCCCATATGTAGAAATGCACCACATGTTGTTATTACCTATGCTCATAAAGATGATGTAACAGCGCCAACTGCTTGTACTATTGCCTTAACATACTTAGAACTGGCTGCGCCGTCTTTTGACCTTGGAGCATGTTGGGCGGGTTATTTCAATGCAGCAGCAACTTTCTGGCCGCCAATGCAAGAGGAACTGGGACTCCCTGAAGAAAATATTAACTTCGGAGCAATGATGGTAGGTTATCCGAAATTCAAATATCATAGGCTGCCGCTCAGAAATGATGCCAAGATAATGTGGCGTTAAAGCTGGGGCTTTCTATGCTTAATATACCGTTGGACGAGGATGATTTGACAATACTCAAAAATAGTTATTTTGGAGTTTTTGGAGGCTTTTTTAATGTCATACAAACCAACCTATGAAGAATTAGAGCAAAGATTCAAGGAATTAGTGGAAGAGGACCTAAAACGCAAGCAATTAGAGGAAGCCCTAACCGAGAGTGAAGAAAAATACAAATTATTAATAAAAAATCTGCCATGTGTTTTATATAGAGGATTCAGAGACTTTTCTGTTGAGTTTTTTGATAACAAAATTGAATTATTTACAGGCTTTAATGTTAATGAATTTAATTCTAGGAGGATGAAATGGAGCGATATTATATTAAAGGAAGATATTGAAGCTGCAAGGATAATTTTTATCCAGGCCTTAAAGGCGGATAGATCATATGTGAGGGAATATAGAATCCGAACCAAGTTGGGTGACATCCACTGGATACAAGAAAGGGGCCAGATAATTTGTAATAATAAGGGTGAGATTAAATTTGTTAGTGGCGTTTTTTTTGATATTACTGATTACAAACGAGCTGAGGACGAACAAATTCGTCGCCAAAAACTTCAGGGTATTCTCGAAATAGCCGGAGCTGTATGCCATGAGATGAACCAACCCATTCAAGGGATTTATTTGAATTTAGATCAATTATTAATGAATATGCCTGAAGATAACCCATTATTTAAAAAGATTAATTTCATAAAGAATCAAATTGATAAGTTGGCATCAATAACTAATAAACTTCAAAGTATAACAAGATATGAGACTAAAGAATACATTTTGGGTACGAAAATAATTGACATAGAGAAATCTTCAACAAAAAGATAACGCCCTTTTGGGCACCGGTTGGCTATCGCGGGGTATATTATGTAAAATACTTCATAGAAATTATGTAGTTTATCCCACAATGACATAATTTTTTCTATGAAATTGCACGCCTATTCTTTTTATATAATTGATGTAACTATTTAATATATATGCTATAACAGATATAAATATTTTTTGAGCGATTTTTTTGCAATTCTTGCACGATTCTTGCTTAACAACAATTTAGTTTGAAAAACTTTTCGTCGTTTTCTTAACTCCTTTGTAACAGCCTGGGTCGTTAAGCAAAAACTTGTGAGAGAAAATGTAGCCTCCCACTGATGCGGCCCAGGCTGTCAACTCGATATCCGGAACGACACCTTTGCAAAACGCCCTTTTTTGCCCAATTCTGAGGCCCACCAAATTCATCACTTATCCGTGCAGGTCTTTCAATATCTTTTCCAAATTCCTCTTATTTTCGTCTTGGATTTTCTGCTGGATTTTCTGCTTAGTACGATGGGTGTACACCAATAATACGACCGCCATTAAGATAATGAAACCTATAAAAATATGCCAACTCAAAAATTGCCAGGATAACAAACCGGCCAAGATAACACCACCGCACATCACGTAGCCAACCATTTGGGTTTTTATTCTGTGTCTAACCAATATATCTAAAGGTTCAAATGATTCTTTTTTTTCCATATTACCCCTTACGCAACGAAAGACTTTCTCCAGTCTACAATAATACCCACCAACACGTCACCGCTGCAGACGTCTTCAATTCAATTGAACAATATACTTTCTATTCATACATTCTTTGTCAATATTTTTCTTAAATACAATATACTGTTTCTTCTAATATTCTCCACATTTTCCTTGACTATTGTAAAAATTTTTTCTTCATTGCCGCTGCACACCTTGAATTATTGTGATATTATATTAATAAACGCCTCGAACTCGTGAAATATCCGGGTTAGAGAATTAGAAAAAAGACGGGTCTTTTTTTTTAGCAGGTTACAATTTGTTTGAAGACCCCTCAATGGTTTTCAGCGATAAAGATCACTGGCTGTTGATTCCAGGCGAATAGAAATAAACTTAAGGAAAAACCCTATGGCAATATTCAGATCTATTGAGAAGAATAAAGTAAAAACGGACAAAGCAAACTATTTTCAAGTTGCCTGGCAGGCATGCGCAATGTTCGCTTTGTCAATTCTTCTGGGGTTTGCCATTAATCAGCTTCGATCTGACCGGTTGCCGCTGGCGGGAGACTGGTCTATCAAGGCCAAACTGATAATGGCCAACGGTGATCGCCTGGAAATCTCTTTTGAAGAAGCTGAAAAATTATTTATGGATAAATCGGCGCTCTTCATAGATGCCCGTTCTATGGACGATTATGCAAACGGGCACATTCTGGGTGCTCGCAGTCTGCCATGGCATGATGTTGACCAGCGGTTTATTGAGGTTACAGAAGATATTTCGCCGGATACACTGATCATTACGTATTGCGACGGCGCAACCTGTGAACTGAGTTGTGATTTGGCATTGTTTTTGCTCGATATGGGCTTTAATAATGTCCGGGTGCTGCCGAACGGTTGGGGGGTGTGGTTGAAAAGCCGCCTGCCGGTTAAAAAAGGGAATACCGCTTCCTGAATTTTACAAGTGTGAAATTTGCCAAAAATCGTAAGGCCATTAACCCTGAACTTCTGAACCCTGAGCCCGTAATCGGTTACAGTAAAGAATCCTGGCTCAGAGGTTCATATTTTCAATGTAAAAATAAACCAGAGGGAACAACTTGAATCCACACCGAATGCTAAAGCTATCTGCCAGGTTCATATTAGGCGGAGTCTTTATTTATGCCAGTTTCGACAAAATCCTCCACCCGTCAGCATTTGCAGAGGCGGTATATAATTATAAGATCCTGCCGGACGGACTTATAAACCTAACGGCAATTGTGCTGCCCTGTCTGGAACTTGTTCTGGGAACTTTTCTTATTATCCATTTCTGGATGCCCGGAACCGTTGTAATGATCAATCTTCTTTTGATCACGTTTATAGGTGCCATGCTGTTTAACATGGCCCGCGGGCTGGATATCGGTTGCGGTTGCTTTTCTGCCAGCGCTGTTGAAAGTTCAATGAACATCTTGACTGTCTTACGGGACACTTCTTTTCTGGCAATAGCTGTTTATCTCCTATATTCATGCTTTTTCCGTAAAAATTAGCGCCTGGCATCGGGATTGGGCAAAAGTAGACGTTTTACAAAGATCTCTTCTTGGCCAATACACGCTTTGAGCCAATGTCACATAGAACACGCCTGTAAATTTCAAGATATCCGTTAAACGGTTTTTATTTCCATATATTGTATTATTTTTTGCTTGACATACAAGATACATTCTCTTATAGGGTCATTAAATTAAAAAAAGGATTTCCCCGATGAAAGATAATGACAGCTGGTTTGGTCCAAACCAAATTAACGATAGTTTGTCTGAACTCATCTCTTATTTATACGACGCCGAAAGGCAAAAACTTTTAGAAAGCCTGGATAAATGGTATCAATCCAAAATCACGGAAAAGAGGAAACATCCCAGGAAACGTATGTTAAGGTACGTTGACTGTTCGGGTCACTGTTGTAAGTTTTCGGATTTTATGCGCAATATAAGTGCCGGCGGACTGTTTATTGAAACCAAAACCCCCGTATACATTGACCAAGAGCTTACCATGACCTTCACTCTCCCCGACTTTGAAAATCCTTTTAACGTCACGGGTAAAGTTGTATGGGCCAACCCCAAGGGAATTGGTGTAAAATTATACCATACCATATCCGAAATCTAACGATTCGATAGATTTTATGCTGTTCCTATAAAAAAAGGTCTGAATGATTTTTCATCTCTTCTTAACGCCGCATCGATCTCGTCAAGAAGCCTGCTTTTAGCCTCTGGCAGCCTTCCTTCAAGGTTGATATAGTTCGTATAATGGTCGCTAGTAACATATGAGGAAACCCGAATATTCTTTATCAGCAGTGCTGTTTCATGCAACACCTCATGAGGACCCAGCATGTTAAAGGATTGGTTCCGAACTTCTTCCAAAAGAGGCGTGTTTATTTTCGGAACAAAAGTGCGCAGCCGGATAAAATCCGGCTCTATTTGATTTAATACCTTTGCCGTCTCCCCGGCATGGGATACGGTCCGGTTTTTTCCGCCGATACCCAGGATAACATACAGACTCAGCTCTATACCGGCATCCATGACCCACTTTCCCGCTTCTATCTGCTCTTGGCTGAAGGTCCCCTTTTTTATGCATTTTAGAATCACATCGTCACCCGATTCCAGGCCGACATGTATCCGGGACAGGCCTGAGTCAGCCAAACGTTTAAGCCCATGGTGCCCTTTTTTGTGAATATATGGCGAAGAACCGTATACGGTGATCCTCTCTAATCGCGGAAAAATCTTTCTTGCAAAACTAAGAATTTTACATAAGTCATCGGTTCTCATGGCGATAGTGTTTCCTGCCGGCAAAAAAAGGGTTCGAACTTTTTGTCCGTAGATATCAGAGGCCTCTAAAATATCCTCTTTTATTTCAGCCACATCACGCACCCTGAATCTGGGACCATTTTTATAGACCATGCAAAAGGTGCATTTGTTGTGGGGGCAACCGATGGTCGCCTGGATCAAGAGGGAGTCCGCCTCGCTGGGAGGCCTGTAAATGGGACCTTGGTATCTCATATAAAAATAGATGGAAATCCTGGACTTTTTCCTGTAACTGATTCAGTTATAAGCTTAGCCCGAATATTTCATGAAAATTTTCGAGAGGCCTTTTTATTAGCAATGAAAACCGTTCATTATTTATAATTTTGTTTATAGTTGTCAGGTGACAGTTTGTACCGTAACTTTTCTATTTCAATTTCTCAATAATTTTCACCCTACGGGCGAGTCCGAGGCGCTCATTTGCTTCGTTATCAAGAGCTTGCAGTAGTCACCTACGGCTGCGTCCTTGAATGCCTTGTTGGAGCGAAGCGGAAATCCCGCTATCGGGGCAAATGAATGCCTCGCACACGTGTAATATCCGGGTTATTACCAGAAATTGAATAAAAACGCATCATAAAATCAAAATCTATTTCCGGATACATTTCATGCAGAGGACAAACTGGTATGTAATAACCGGGGCGCCATGCTCCGGAAAAACTGCGGTAATAAGCGCACTTGAACAGCGGGGCTACCCGGTTGTTCATGAAGTGGCACGCGCATACATCGATAAAGAATTAAAAAATGGAAAAAGTATCGCCAAGATAAAATCGGATGTACTCCTGTTTGAACGCCATATCTTGTATAAAAAGATTGAAATTGAGAAATCTCTTTCCAAAGACGCAACGGTTTTTCTGGATCGTGGGGTTCCGGACAGTATTGGATATTATATTCTGGAAGGATTATACCCGGATGAACCTATCAAAAAGAGTAAGCAAACCCGGTATAAAAAAATTTTTTCTTTGAAAGATTACTGTTTGAAAAAGATGCTGTGTGATCGGAAGATGATAAAATCGCAGCCGAACTTGATCGTATTTTAAAGGAAAGTTATCAAACGCTGGGGTATGAAATTATTAGCGTTCCAATTCTGTCTGTAAAAGACCGTGTCGATTTTATTTTAAAGCATGTATAAAAAAATAACCGTAATTGAATAAGGCACCGTGAACTATATCGTCTGAAACGCTTCAATATTTTCAGGAATCCGTCCCATGTGAAACGTATGCCTTTCCACGCTCTCTTCTACTAATAATTTCAGAAAAGCATTCACCACCTTTGGGTCGAACTGGGTGCCGCTCCCTTCCCTTATCATGTCGGCCGCGATCTCAATAGGTATTCCGTCCCGGTAGGGTCGATCAGAGGTCAACGCGTCAAATACATCGCCAACCGCCAAGATGCGAGCACCAAAACTTATCTCTTCCCCGGAAAAACCATCGGGATACCCTTTACCGTTGAACCACTCATGGTGCTGCATGGCCATAGGTATAACTTCAGTATATTCTTCAATAGGTTGTAATATTTTTGCTCCTTTTTCCGGGTGCTCATAAATAATCCGGTACTCTTGATCAGTTAATTTCCCCGGTTTGTCGAGAATGCTGGCAGGAATGCCGATTTTGCCAATGTCATGGAGCAGTCCGGCCTGCTGAAGGTTGACCAATTGTCTCCGCGCAAGTCCCAAAACACGGCCAATTTTTAGTGCCAGATGTGTGACTCTTTCCGAGTGCCCTGCCGTCCAGGGGGATTTTGCATCAATGGATCGGGCTAGGGCGGTTAGTGTGCCCCGGTTGAGCCTGTCCAATCTTTTATTTACTTCTAATATTTCTTTTATGTTTATTTCTTGCCACTCATAAACAATGACGTCCAGAGAATCCTTAGAACTTATCTTCATTGTTTTTTCTTCCTTTCCCACCTCTTCTATGTTTTCAGAAAGAATTTCATTATCCTTTATTTTCTCAAACAGATTTTCCGTCTGAAAAATCAGATCACACTTTTTGCATATCACATTTTTAGACTTGAAAATTAGGCAAGCTTTCAGTGAATAACTGATTTTTTATCCCCCAGCGCCCACTCATTTTTCTGTGGCTCTTTCAGAAAATCAGCCACAAACGACTCTATCTTCTTTTTATTTCTGCCTAAAAAAGAATTCCAATAGTATCGGTTGAAATACATGATATAGAAAATTTTGTAAACCAGTCACTATGGTTTTGGCATGGTAATGTTGTTTAGAAATATTATCGTATGGGTTTCATTTGTGAATACAACAAAAATAATCCCTGCTTAATTTTGAATAGTTAAGGAAAACCGTTTGAGATTATAAAGAATAATGCATATTGCATGTCAAGAAATAATTTACACAATTTATTATTTTCAGCGTATAACGCTTTTTGAGACCCGTCTAAACGCATTTGATTTCGGTGCAGCGTAGCCACGGCGTGGAGCCTTTTTCCTGTATCGGGATTCAAATGCGTTTGCCCTGTTTTAAGATCCTATCCTGCTTGACGCGTAACATTCACTTTAGTATTAACGATATAAATCATTTTATGGAAACGACCCGTCTGTATAGGAAGTTATAACAAATTAAGGGCTCGCGCAAAAATAACTTCGCAGAATTTGCGCTCAGATTTGGTTCAGGTTTGGCTGATCCGAGAGAGCAAAACCACAGGAATAGCGAGCTATTTCGCGGATTTTGCGAGTGAGGTATCAGCCAAAGATGGGCTGAAGCTGAGATGTAAAAATGTGAAGTTATTTTTGCGCGAGCCCTAAGGGGGCTAAGTAATGAAAAAAACAATTGCAATCATTGCAAGTCTGGTACTGGCCATATCTCTTTTTTCATGTGCAGGGCCGACACAACAGGAAAAAGGAGCAAAAACCGGAGCTTTAATTGGAGCTGCAGGTGGTGCAATTCTCGGTCAAGTTGTTGGTGGAGATACAGAATCCACTCTTGTCGGAGCAGCAATCGGCACGGCTGTCGGGGGTGTCTCCGGTCATCAAATCGGTGCGTATATGGACAGGCAGGAGCAAGAGTTGAGAACGGCGATGGCAGCAAGTGAGGCTGCCAGTATTCAGAGGACCCAGAATGTATTGACGGCTACTTTCCATTCTGAATTCTTGTTTGACTTTGACTCTTCAACCTTAAAACCAGGGGCATATGCGGAAATTGCCGGAGTTGCTAATGTATTAAACAGATATCCACAGACAACCATCAAGGTCGAGGGCCATACCGACTCAAAAGGTTCTGAAGCATATAATCAAGCGTTGTCTGAAAAACGGTCACTGGCGGTTAAGAGCGCTCTGACACAAAGAGGGGTAGATCCGACAAGAATACAAACTGTGGGCTTTGGTGAGTCACAACCCATATCTTCAAATGACGCCATGAATAGAAGGGTTGTCATTGTAATCATACCCAGTTGAGGGGTCGGGGAGTTTTTTTCGATTCATTAGATTTATGAACAGAAACCTTTGAAAAATGCTCAATTTTGCCTGCCCAGTTAAATCCCTACGTTATATTTAGCCACCCCGGAAAAATAGGCTACGCATTCCACGGGGCAGGCGCAGAAATTGGGCAAAAGGGGACGTTTTTCAAAGGTCTCGACCTTTTACGACAAAAGTATGCACCACATCAAAGAGATCATTCACACTAACAGGTTTGGCAAGGAAGGCATCTGCACCGGAATTTCTGGCGGGTTGTTCATTGGCAGGATTGTCGGACATCAGAAGACATTTTTTGCCCGGACTTTTCTCTTTGAATTTAGCCATAAGTTCAAATCCGTTCAACCCGGGCACGTCAATCTCTGAAATAATTATGTCCGGACTCTCATAATCCTCTATATATCTCCAAGCGGCCAAACCGCTATCAAACGATAAAACATCTCTGTTCACACAATACATTAAAACTGTGACCACAAAATCTCGGACCATCAGGTCATAATCAATAACAGCTATCTTTACGTTGGGTATATTGACTGGGTTCACGCTACTTTCAGAAAGTCCACATCTCGAATTTGGAATTTGAATATTAGCGTCTCACAGATCTTGTTCAAGTTATCGATGAGAGCCTTTTTCCTCAATTGACCCCTGAGACGGTCTTGAGCCAAGGCTTTAGCCATTATGGCCAGAAGCTGAACTCGCTGATGAAACAGATGTTCTTCCGAGGTCTTTTTTTTGGAAACAATTTCTGTTTGGGGCTCAAAGCCATTGTCCTTTAAAGTGGAGGACTCGCTGACCAGATGAAGGGAATGATAGAAAACATGATTCGCATTTTCTATAATGGCCTTTTTTCGGTAATCTCCGAGAGGGCAGTCACGTAAATAGGCCTTGGCCATGATAATAAGAAGTTTTAATCGTGATGAAAAAATATCATCGGCCGACATTGCTCTCATCCTCACGGACGCCGGGCCCAATTTAATCATTATATGTCCTTGTCTTTGATTTTCTTAGTAAAAAATATTACCTCCAGGCCATTTAATGTACTGTTTTTTTTAACCTATCAGCATGTGGATGTCAATAAATATTTTCAGGAATTCAGACGCGTTAAAAGGTAACTTAGTAACATCTCAAGAACTTAGGGGCTTCGCCCCAATTGGAATAATGGAATGATGGAGTAATGGAATGATGGGTTTGAAGGAGTTTTTTTACAATTAAAATGGTTTATTTCCGCCCTTACCCCCAATATTCCAGTATTCCAGCATTCCATTCTTCCATTCTGATTGCATAAACAGGTTAGCATTAAAAACTTTTATTCTCGATAAGTTGTAGAATCTCCGAGACGTTAAATTATGGAGCCGGATCAATATGATTAGTTCGTGTCCATCCATAAATGAGGATTTTTGTTCAAGATCAAGGCATGTGAAAAAAA
>CAZDAB010000007.1:0-20161 GCA_964502855.1 uncultured Desulfobacteraceae bacterium
TTGATTGATCAAGCGCAACGAGGTTTTTTATTTTTTTTGGCGGTGAATCAAGGGATCGGTATGAGTTGACATGAATAATTTGCTGCATTAAAATTTAATTTTAATTATTGTTAGGGTCATTCTGCTTCTAACATCAATTAACGAAAACAGCAAGAACACTCAAGGAATCTGCACATGAAAACCGGTCGAATAATTACCCGGGACCACGAAATTAGAAATATGCTCGAAGCCGCCAGGGCCATTGCAGTTTTAGGTTTGAGCCCCAAACCTGAAAGAGACTCCAATAGGGTCGCCGGATATCTCAAAGATCATGGGTACAGGATCATCCCGATCCGGCCTGCTCAAAAGGAAATCCTTGGGGAAAAAGCCTATAGATCCCTTGATGATATTAAAGAATCCGTGGATATTGTCAACGTATTCAAAAATTCCGCACAGATCGTTCCCCATGCACACGAGGCCATCCGGCTTAAACCAAAGCTTTTCTGGATGCAGCTTAATATAGAAAACCGGGAAGCGGCGGAACTATTGACGGCAGCGGGGATTGATGTTGTCATGGACAGGTGTATAAAGGTTGAACATGAGAGGCTCTGCAACGAGAACGGCTTATAGAGAAAAGCGCCGCAAAGCCAAGCAGAGCAACTGTTATTGTTGCAAAAAAAAATTCCTTTTTTGCTGGAGATGCCGCTGCGGCTTTACCATTTGCCAGGAATGCATGTTGGAAAATTTCTGGGGAATGTCGTGCAACGGTATAACTTGGCAGTGCCCGGACTGCGGGGAGCATAATGGTTTAGGGAATCAATAGAGAGCTTTGCAAAATGAACATTTTTCAAAGGTCTCCAATAGGTTATCCCGATTCTTTCACCAATTTTTTCTCGTTCCACTCCCTCTTTAGCAGCACTAAAAAATTCTTATCCGGCCGGGCCAAAAAGAGTCTGGAAAACCCGAGTATGTCCCCGGCATCCTTAATTCGGATCGCACTCAGTGCCACAACCCGATCTTGAAAACCGAGCAAGATAATATAACGGAATTCAGATTTCAGGGAAGCATAGTGCTTAGGGATCATGGCCTTCTTGAAAAGTGGTATAAATTGCGACATGTTATTTCCGGCCGGTTCGAACCGGTAGGGCAGGCGTTCTCCAATAATGACAGGGACTTTTTTAAAATTTATTCGCTTATCAAGATCGGCCAGGTCGTGGTTACTCAAAACCACGCATCCGTTGGTGGAGAAGGGCTTAATGGCCCGGTTGGACCCATGGATAAAGATTCCGTTGCCCCTATTGCACTCAAGATCGTCAAAGGGGTCCGGGTAGTTCAATCTAAAAGCCCGATCGCCGAACAGGGTAATTTTAGAATCCCGGTAGGCTTTTATGTTGAAATATATACCTTCCGGAGTTTTTCCGTCTTTTTCTTCGTGTTTTTTCCCCTGGTTTTCACCGGTACTGCAAGTATAACTCTTGATGAGATGGTATCGTCCGTCATAACGGTACAAGTGTAACTTCTGGATAGCCTTTTCCACCAGAATCAGATGAACCGGCTTCCCGTTTCCTTTATAGAATAGGATCGGGCCGTCCCATCCCCCGTGGCCGGTCTTTGTTCGATCTTCAATTCCGGCTGAAGATTTCTGGAGCGGTTCTTGCGAGTACACAGTATCTTTTGTACCGGAAAAAACTCCGTTTAAAATCAAGGTACAAAAAATTAAGACTACCCCAATCAAAATGTAATAGGCGCGGCGCCTTTTGTATTTATGATGTTCGGGTTTATCGTTCATGGATCAAGTTGTCTGACGGCAATAGAGTAAATATTTGCTTTTCTGTCATAGGTCTGATCAATAATATAATCGTCGGCATATTTGAGGTCTAAAACAAAGCGAAGTTTTTCAGTGTCACGGTGTAGACATGCTCTTATCTGCTTGATCAACTGCCCGTTGATCGGCATTTTATTCTGCCCGCTCCATGAAGAAACATTATTAATATCAATAATAATTCGTGGTTTTTCACCGTCTATGGACCGGACTTCCGGAATAGAAAAAGTATTCAAAGCAATAAAAAACTCTTCATGATCCTTTTCAGTTTTCAGCTTAATGCTTTTAACAATGGTTTTATTGGAAGGCTTCGTGTTAATTTTGTTTTTTCGACCCGCCGTATCAGATGGTCGATTATCGGCATTAAATTTGTGCTGGTTTAAAAAATCCGCCGGGTCTTCGGTCCTTGTGGCAGGCATGACCAGCGGCTTCCACTCTTCGGAGATAATTTCCCATTTATCTTTTGAATAAACCAGTACCAGTGTTTTTTCTCCCACATCCGATACGTTTGGGTCCTGATACCGTTGAATAAACCTGGCGGTGGCATTTTTGCCTTCGATAAAGACCCACAGATCGGATAGTTCCACACGGATCGGGCCGGGCCTTTGAAAAAACTCGGTTTTCTTTTGCAGCCAGGCATTAAAATCGAGTCCTTTTGATTGGAACGTTGGGCTATAGAAAGACATGTAGTGCTTGATATTCCGGTTTTGCCAGGCATTGGCCCAGGCGTATACGACCGATCGGATATCATCGATATTTCCGGCCGATTCGACCTTCACCGGACAAAGTAAGACCATGAAAAGAATCAAATAGGCTGCAGCGGTCTTCATTTATATCCCAAGAATCTCTGCGATTTGTTTCAGGCTTTGGATATGAAAGTCGGCGGAAAGTGACCGGTTTTTATAAGCCACAAAGGCCACCCCCGCCGCCTTTGCCGCAATTTCATCCAATTCCGAATCTCCCACATAAAGGGAATCGCGTGGCTCTATCCCGAAATGCTTTAGAATCTTGATCAGTTGATCAGGATGTGGTTTGGGGTGATCTACGTCACTGGCACAAACAACAAGATCAAAATACCCTTCCAGACCGTGTTCGCTAATAACGTGATCCATTGTGTCTGATCGGTTTGTAGCAACGGCGGTTTTGTATCTGGGCCGAAGCGTTTCGATTAACGGCTTTAGATACGGCTCTATTTCCATATATTTTAAGAACGGGAGATAGCTCATGCTTTTACGATAGGATTGCGCCGCCCGGAAGCTCTCTTCACCGTCAAACAGTTTCGCAATTGCCTGGTCTGCGGTATGGCTGTGACAATAGGCAAACTGCTCGGCAGTCATGGCCGGCCGGCCGAAATGGTCCAAAATTTGGTTATAGTAAGCGGTGTTTGATTCTTTTGTGTCAAACATGACGCCGTCACAGTCAAAAGCAACAATTTTGATATTTTTCATGGCTTTTTTTTAGCGCCGGGCGGCCTGTCAAAAATATTGCCGTAAACACGGATTCTAATATCCGGCTGTATTTTGCTGTCTGTTTTTAATTTTATTATGTCGAAGTAGCGGCCCTTTTGTTTTTTCAGATTGGCTATTGTCAGAACATACTCTATCTTTTTTGAGCGCTTGGCTTCCTCCAGTTCGTAGCGAATGTTTTTTTTGTGGACTGCCCGGTCTCCGACTATTTTGAACGGATATTTTTCTTCAGGAATTATTTTTACCTTATTGATTATCTGATCTCCGACAAAACCCGTCAAAACTACTCTCTGGGGTATGATGGTAACAAACTTATTGACATTGCCGACAACTGTCAGGTTTAGCAAGGGGTTAACCGGGGAATCTGTTTTAACCGTTATTTTTTTTACTAGCGTTTTTCCGCCGTATCCGGTTGTATTGACTTTAATGGTAATTTTTCCCTCACCGCCGGGAGGGATTTGCCTCGTATAAGAGACAGTCGCACACCCTCAGCCGGTTCTGACTTTTTCAACCGCCAACGGAGCGGTTCCCTTGTTTTGCACAATAAAATCGTGTGTTATTTCAGTACCGTCTAAAACCGGAGCGAACTCGAAACGACTTTCCGGAACAAAGACAGACGGCGAGTTAAGGCTTTTATTTTCTGTTCCGAAAGAAGCGGTTTCAAAAAAAAGAATGCAAGATGTTAAAAAAATTAAAAAAAGAGTTTTCTTTTTCATAACTAAATTCCTCATAAAAATTAATCTTCGGTGCGTTTTCAGCAACCCGGTCCATGGCAATTCCAACAGTAAAACTACCGGAACATGAATAGTTTATTTAAGTTGCATGCGTTTGAATGTCAAGATGCATCTTTTTCATTTTTCCTCCGGCATTATCCCGCTTTTTTTTAACTCGATTTTTTCAACGTTGCCCGTATTTGTATCAACAAGACAGAAACTTGGAAGACCGTCTTTTCCCATTATCTCGCCGGGATTTAAAAGAATGGTCCGGCCGATTTGCTTGAAAAAATACTTATGGGAATGACCGAAACAGACAAGGTTGAAATTACCGCCGGCTGCAAGTCCTTCTCCCACAATGCCATGATGTGTAAAACCGATCTTAAACCCGTTTGTATCAACCAGACCCACAGGATCATAAAGGGTGATGTTTGTTAAAGACGTAAGAGAAAATTTTGTTAGAAGGTACTTATCTCCGTCGTTGTTTCCGAAAACACCATGAACCGGAATGCCGCTCTGATCGAGTTCCGCTAGTGTAAATGGTGCTATAAAATCACCACAATGAATTATCATTTCGGCATTTCGTTGCTTGATGATTGCAAGAGCGTTACGTAAATTCCAGATATTATCGTGACTGTCACTCATTACCGCTATGATCATATTTTACCTCTTTCTAATTTCCTCCAACGGTTGTACATATATAACTATCCTAAATCATAACATCTTTTATATTAAAGTTTATTGGTTATCATACCACAAAAGGCAAAAAGTTCAAAGGAGAAATTGAACACGGCCAAAAGGAGGTTAATCATTTCCCCATTAAATTTGGAAGGTTGTCCTGGTATTTTCTGCTGATACTTTTTCGGTTGTATCCACTTTCCGGGTCTGTTATTTAATGCTTTGGATTAATGTGTTTAAGAGTCAAATGGACCCTACTTTTCGAACAAAAACCTATCGCAATCAGCCTTTGGCAGGCGCTCTATTCGTCTTGAGTGCATCTTTCACTTTTGCGGCCATGGGGGCACTGATAAAAGTTGTCTCAACTTCGCTCACAAATGAAATTATTGTGTTCTTTCGCAACTTCTGCGCCCTGGTCTTCATTCTGCCGTGGATCTGGTACCGCCGTCCTGTTGGAGGAGTCAAAACATCGTTCTTTCAACTCCACCTGCTGCGCAGCGTGTCGGGGATAGGGGCAATGTACTGTTTTTTCTATTCAATCGCACACTTAAAGCTCTCCGAAGCCTGCCTGCTCGCTTCTACCACGCCTCTGTTTATTCCGGTGATTGCCTATGTATGGATCCGTGAGCCGGTTGCCCGGAAGGTGCAAGGGGCGATCATTATCGGTTTTATTGGCATCCTCTTAATTCTCAAGCCTGGAATCGGAGTCTTTCAGCCGATTGCAATCGTGGCTTTGGCGGCAGGCATCTTTGCCGCTCTGGCCATGGTCAGCATCCGACGAATGTCAGCCTCTGAGCCTACGATCCGAATCGTTTTTTATTTCACCACGTTTGGCACTTTAATTTCGGCTGTGCCCCTGGTTTGGTCCTGGCAATCACCGCAACCAAAGATATGGTGTTTACTCATCCTTATCGGCATGTTGGCCGCAGTTGGGCAAATCCTGATCACCAAGGGGTACAGTCTCGCACCGGCGGCCCAGGTTGGTCCATTAACGTACGGGAACGTGGTATTTGCTACCTTCCTCGGTTGGCTATTTTGGGGCGAATCTCTCGACGCTATGACATGGGCAGGCGCTGTCCTGATTTGTATTGCCGGCATTATCGCCACTCGACGAACAAAAACTCATGCACTTCTGGGCACTACAGCCAGAGAAACAACCCCTATGTATAAATAGGCGTCGTGCCTTTTTTCTTTTCTACCATCCTTGGATTGATAAACAACCTTAGCTTCATCTTGAATGCAGGTCATTCTTTCTTGAGAAAAAGATGCCCGGGTGCTATAGGCCACGACGGCCGGTGAATTTTCTGCCGGCCGTTTTGCTTTTGCGAAAAAAACATTGAACAATTTCATCCTGATCATATTGCTTGCAGCGTTTCCCCCGTTGTCCACGGACATGTACCTGCCCGCCATCCCCACGCTGTGCACCATCTGGGGCATCACCCTGGTGGGCATGTTTTTTTCCACCGGCGCCTTGCTGATCCTGGGAAAGGCCACGCCCATGAACTTCGCGCTGTCCTTGTTTGCCTATTCGCTGTTTTTGGGCATGGGCCGCCCCATCACCAACCATCTGATCCTGAAACAGGTGGGACAGGACACGGGAACGGCCTCATCGCCATGGAGCTCATCTCGCTGGACTGGTCCTCCAAAGCCCATGGCCATCGCCGTCATGGGGTTGGTGGGCAGCACGATTCCCTTTGCCGCCATACTGGCCATGCAACGTGGGAAGTAATCCCTCCAAGGGGTTTTTTTGATTGTTCTCCTTGGGTAAACCTATAACAGGTGTTGGTTTTATTGAATATTAACGATTTTTAAAAAGGCAGCCGGGTCTACGATTTTAATGCCCTGGAAAATCTTTAAGTCGGTAAGATGATTGTCGCCTCAACGGCTTCATTAATTATTTGGGCAACGGCTTTATGGTCTTCGTCTTTTATTTTAGCCCATATCTGCTCAAGGGCTGACCGGGCCGCATCCTGGTCTTTTTGGAGGGCCTGGAACTTTTCCATGGAGACTATGGCTACCAGGGGCTTGCCGGCCCGCTCGTTAATGTAATCGTCCCCTCTTAAAGAGACTTCGTTCATTATCTGGCCCAGGTTTTACCGGGCTTTCATGGCTGAGATTTTTTTAAGCATTTTCATATTCCTTTGGAATTAAATATACTTAGAAGTTATTATAATCGGTTAGAATAACATGTTATACGAAGCATCATGCACACAAATTACCATAAGTAAGGAAATAATCAATGAAAGATGAGGCCCTTAAGCTATTCAGATCCGCAAGCCGTTACAGAACAGCCTCGGGTGGGCAACGCTGACAATATGACAGTTGTGTATAAAAAGCCCAAGGTTGGTAGAAATGCACCTTGTCCCTGCGGGAGTGGCAAAAAATATAAAAAATGTTGTTTGGAAAAATCAGATGCTCCCGTCATGCGAAAAAGAGACGAACTCGATTTATTAATGCAGGAGTGATTTTGTGCCAAATCGAAGTGCCTTGAACGGCTTTTGTGTAGCTGACCATGGGCGGGTGGTGATAATGGTGTGTCCCAAATTCGATGGTGCTGAAAAATATATCGAAAAATTTGCAGAAATACTCAAAACCGCCGAGATCAAAAGTATTACTACGGTCTACATAGAGGTGCCGTGCTGTTCGGGTTTACCCATGATCCAGGTTCTTACTTCCAAAAAGGGATAATTTTCAAGAATACCGAAATGCGGCAGTTTCTTTATTTTCAATTTCGAGAAGACAGGCGTATAAATACCACAAAGAAACTTCGTTAAATTTACCTCGGTAAACTGCTCGCCTACAGCTTGCATAAATTCACCGGTAATCGTTTTAAAATCAAAATGGGCGAGAGGCTTTAGTTCGGTTGTGTGTTGTAAAACTGCTTTCCCGCTTTTACAAAATGAACAATGCCCGCAGCGTTCTTTTTCAAGATGTTCTCCAAAATATTCGGCAAGCTGTTTGCTGATACATGCATCGCTTTCAAAAAAACTTACCATGTTGTGGATTCTTTGAATCTCAAGTTCCTCCTTCTTTTTAAACAAGGCATACATTTTTTCAGCCATGACCTCGATATCAAACGCCTGCGTCAAAATGTCATACACTTCCATGGCCTGCCTGGATTGAATCTCAATCCAGCCCTTCTCATCAAAGTATTCCAGTGCGGTGAGAATCCGCTGCCGATCCGTACTGTAACTGTTAAGGATTGCCTGAATATCAACATATGTCCATATTTTACGGGTATGGCAATGATTCATTACCGCTGTAACAAACTGCCTTCTTTCCCCTTCAAAACTGTGAATGATGTTTGCCGGCTGTGTGTGGTATTTGAATGAATATTCCTCAAAATAGGTCAACTTGGGTCGAATAATGTTTTTCATTGCAAGATAAACCAGTAATGTTTTTAGGGGAAGAATTCTGATATTCAGGTCATTTGAAAGCTTTACTGACTTGATTTCCCAGATAAAGCCTTTATTTTCTTTTATGGTCCGGAGCAATTGAAAGATCGAATGTTTCTCCGGAGTATCTCCATAAATAAAATTCTCTAAAATATGAATGTTGTCCCTGTTGGCTAAAACTTCGCATAACGCGGGCCTTCCGTCTCTCCCGGAGCGTCCGATTTCCTGGCTGTAGTTTTCAATCGATTTGGGCAAATCATAATGAATGATTCTGCGGATGTCCTTTTTATCGATTCCCATTCCGAATGCGATCGTTGCAACGATACAGGCCAGGGTTCCATCCATGAATTTGTTTTGAATCTGTTCCCGTTTTTCGTTCTCCATCCCGGCATGATAAGGATGCGCATTTATGTTATTTGCGCAAAGAAAATCCGAGACGTCTTCAGCCGTTTTCTGCAGGGTAACATATACAATAGTAGAAGCTTTGGGGTTTTCACGGATTCTTTGAAGCACGCGGTTCTTTTTTTCAGGTGTGGCTATTGGCGTTATTTGCAGAAAGAGATTTTCGCGATAAAAGCCGGTAACAAATACATGGCTTTTAAGAATATTGAATTTAGCGCACATATCGTTAATGACACGCTCAGTAGCGGTCGCGGTAAGCAACAGCGTTTGCTCTATTTTGAATTCCTTTTGATAATCAGGCAGTTTCAGATATTCCGGTCGAAAATTATGCCCCCACTCAGAGATGCAATGCGCTTCGTCAACAACCAACAGGGTAACGTTCATTTTTCCCAGATGGAAGCGAAATCGTTCATTTTTAAACCGTTCGACCGAAATCATTAAAATTTTTAGTTCGTTATTTTTGGCTCTGTCGAGAATCGCATTATATTCGTATTTTTGAAGGGTTGAATCCAAACGCGCGGCAGGGATATCGCTTTCCAGTAAAAAATCCAGTTGATCTTTCATCAAAGACAGCAAGGGAGATACCACCAGCGTCATGCCGGGCAATAATATTGCCGACAGTTGATAACAAAGGGATTTGCCGGCACCGGTCGGAAAGATGGCTGCCACGGATTGACGCTCCAGCACTTTCCGGATGACTTTTTCCTGACCCTTTAAAAATGAATTGAACCCAAAATATTTTTGCAACGGTTTCTTCAGCATGTTCCGAATTGGTTCCCGGATCATCTTATTGTTTTATCGTAACCTACATTAATCATATCAACAATTAACCGGTTATCAACCTGATCATCACCAATGGAAAGCTGTCGAATTCGGATAGTTAAGTTTTCGATGCCTGTAAGTGATGTTATAATCCCGCCTTTATGTTCGCGGTCATCAATAATGATATTGATAGAAACGTTGTTTTTCAGCATATCATTTTTTCACTTTTTGTCTATGCCCCTACGATTATTTTAATTTGGAACGATTGTCCTCATCAAACATTAACTGCTTGAGAATAGTCATGTTTTCCTTCAATATACAACTATCAATATTTTGAAGGAAAACTTTATTTCTTAGGCTTAAAATTAAATTCGGACCCAACGGAGAAAATTCTGGCTGATTTTCGACTGGCCAAGCAGCAGGCCAAAAACCGTTTGTCTTCCTTGCAAGATCGTCTTAAGGAACAGGCCCGGTTCTGCAAGGCTGCCCTGATCCAAAGGGTCTCCAGGACTGTAACCGGCATTTTAAAGGTGCTGGACCAGCACAATATCTTCGGTCGCAATGTAATTGTAATCGGTACGAACGCAATGTATGCCTATGAAGCCGCGGCAGGTGTTTTTTTCGACAGTCCCATGATGTCGACCAAATACGTGGATATTTTATGGGATACCCGGCGCAAACTTACACTGGTCAAGGATTCAGACGATAACCCTGACGGCCTACTCGACATCATTCGTAAAGCTGATCGGTCTTTTGAGGCTGTTCGTTCGGGAGACTTTCGGGCGGTGAATCGGGACGGATATATGGTCGATATTATCAAGCCCTTGCCGAAAAAGATCATGGAAAAGGAACCCATGCGTATCGGCGGCCCCGGCGACCTAGAAGCTGTTGAAATCCGGAATCTGCATTGGTTAATTTCTTCACCGAAATTTTCGCAAATCGTCATCGGGGATGACGGCATGCCCGCACCGATGATAGTTCCTGACCCTCGTGCCTTCGCGCTGCACAAATTCTGGTTAAGCAGCCAAGACGATCGTGAATCGGTCAAAAAGCAACGTGACCGGGGACAAGCAATAGCCGTGGGAAAGCTGGTCGTTGAACATTTATCGCAGTATAGGTTTGATGCTTCTGAGCTGCGTATGTTTCCGCTGGAAGTTTTCCAAAAAGCCATCGAACTTTTTGATCGATCTTTGTAATTTAGTATTTGATTCGAAAGATTCGATCTGCCGTATGAAACATCAGGGTCTTTGAAGGTACGTCTATTGAAGTCCTGACTCTGGCTGCAACTCTATCTACGACTCTACCCCCGACTCTGCCTGACCCTACTTAGTTCCAGGCAATTCTTCTTTTTTCTGCGAATTATCGTAGAGCTTTCCCAGATCGCGTTTTACCCGCTCAAAGGTTGGGTCGTCTCCAAAACCTCTGCAGCCGGTTGTCAGAGCATGCTTCTTTGATTTTGGGAAATTGCGGCAATGTGACGGTTTGGTTTCGTGAATTCTGCAGTTGTAAATATTTTTGTTCGGCAGTTTTCGGAGCCATGGGCATCTGGTAGTTTCCTCACCGGTCTTGGGGCTGAACCATATATCCGCGAACAGTTCCTCTCCTCCCACCCTCATGATATCGACCCACTCGAGAATGTCCCAACGCTTTTCCTTCCGCCAGCGCCGCACATCCTTTATATCAACCGAGGTACAGTATGCATCGTGTAGTTTCAGGCAACAGTGCCCGCATCGGGTACACCAGAATTTTTCCATTTCCGTTTCAACCCATATGCCTTCCTTCCCGTCAGGACTTTTGCCTGAAAAGGTGTTTACCCACATTGTCCATGCATAGACTTGGGCGATTTCATCAATTCTGGATTTTACTTTGGGAATGAGATCAATCGCGAGTTCTTTAAAATCAGAAGCCGGGATAAATTTTTCAATTTTTTCTCCTTTGGCTGCATACCATATCCCTTTTTCCACTAAATCCTCTGCGTTGGAATTGGCTTGTCCCGGCCTGGCTCTTCCGTTGGTCAAAAAGCCATATACTTTTGCAAACAAAGCTAAATCGTACCATTTATCAGGATGCACTGCCAGATCGAGAAATACTTCATTGATCGCATCTTCCGATGAAAGGAATTTAAGGGCTTTGTCAACCATTCCATTATCCTTTGCAGGGTAAACACATTTGATTTGGGTGTAGCGTAGCGACGGCGCGTTTCTCCTGGAAACCGACGGACTGTTTGAAGGGCTTTAGCACGCGTTAGCCCTGAGGTTCCGTTCCCTGTTCATTGAATATTTGCTAAAGAAATGATATAGGTATTTTTAAATATTTTCAAATTTTTTAAACAAAACGAGCTATTAAAAATAATCAGGAAGAAAAAATCTATCTGCTGTTTTTGCATCCACTACAGAATGTATGCGAGAAGAATTTCTTTTGTAAACGTTCTGCATCAACGTTATTATTCATGAAAAACCCATCTGAAAAATTGTTCAGGTCGGCCAAGTTGAATTTCTCATGAAGAAGATAGAAAGTAATGGTGAAAAATTGCACTAAACAGCCCAGGCAGGTATTGCATAAATGATTGTATCTTTGAATTTTCGTATGTGAAACTCTCCAAAATGAACCACAACGGCTCTCTCGGATCCATAGACATTTAAAAAGCTTTTCAGGCCCGGAGGAACCGGCTGTTTCGGATCATATTTGAATTTAACTTCTATGGGATAGGGTTCATTGATGTTTTTCTGCCAAATAAAATCCACCTCATTCCGGTTCTGAGTCCGCCATATCCGTATATTATCAGGCTGTTCTTCCTGTTTGCTAAGTTGGTTGAAAACAAAATTTTCCAAGATTGCACCACTATCCGTCCTTTGGTTTAAGGCAGAAAAATTGTTCAATGCACCGTTTCTGATTCCAATATCTTCAAAAAAAATTTTGGGTGTCTTGACAATTTCTTTTCTTTTGTTTGTAAAAAATGGCGGCACGAGTTTGAGTACATAGGTGTTTTCCAATAGAAACAAATATTTTTTAACCGTAGGTCTGGAAAGGCCGCTGGATAATGCAAGTTCCTGCTCTTTGACAAGATTGCCGATCTGGAGAGCGAGTAACGATACCAACCGGTTGTAGCCTGTAATATCCGAGATTTCACCCAGATCTCTTATGTCTCTACGGACATACAATGAATAAATCTCTTGCAGATCTTTCTGCCGTATTTGGGACTTTTTTTTCAGCGTTACTGCCGGATATCCGCCAAAAATCAGGTATTCCCCGGTAAGATCATCAAGCTTCCTTTTTTGGGTGTGATCTATTTTTTTTATTTTTTTCCCCGGCGTTATTTCGGAAAGCCAATAAGAAAAGTGAAACGGTTCAAGCAATGTATACAGCTCGTCCTCATTTTTAAACCGTAGGAATTCCCTGAAATTGAGTGGTTTGACCAAAAAATTGTATACTCTTCCGGTTAATCGGTCCGTAAACTTTTTTTTAATTTCTAGTGATGAAGAGCCGGTTACAATGAATTTAAGCTTGGGTTTATAATGGTCATGAAGGTATTTTAAAAATGAGGAGGGATTGGATAGATGCTGGATTTCATCTATAAAAACATAGGCTCTTTCTGCCGGATCCACGCCCTTTTTTTTTAACAATTCTAAAAAGATATTGAAGTCTTTTAAATCATTTAACAGGGTAAAATCATGTATATTTTCCAAATCAAAATAAACGGTCTGAGACGGTGGGAAATCACTATTCCATAAATGCTTGATCAGTAAATATAAAAGCGACGTTTTTCCGGTTTGTCTTGCCCCGGTCAAAAGAATAATATTCTCCTCGTCCAGGAAATCGATAACCTCGGTAAGCAGTTCACGAGGAATAAGATTTTCAGGTAAAATGATATCCATAATATAATCTGTTTACATTTTACCTAAGAAATTGTCAACTTAAATGATATCTTTTTCAAAATTCCTTTGGACTTTGCTTCAATTTGAATATAGGTCATTCTTTCTTGAGAAAAACAGGTGCGGCAGGACACGGGTAAGGCCTCATCGCTATTGACCTTCTTCAATTTCCTGTGCGCCGCCATCGCCATGGAACTCATTTCGCTGGACTGGTCCTCCAAGCCCATGGCCATCGCCGTCATGGGGATGGCGGGCAGCACGATTCCCTTTGCCGCCATACTGGCCATGCAGCGTTGGAAGTAACCCCTTTCCAAGGGTTTTATTGATCGGTCTCCTTGGGTAAACCTGTAACAGGAGTTGGTTGTTATTGAATATTAACGATGTTTAAAATTTATTATAAACTGTTAGAATATTGTGTTATACCAAGCATCATGCACATAAATTATCATAACCAAGGAGATAAACGATGAAAGATGAGGCCCTTAAGCTATTCAGGTCCGAAAGCCGCGAGCATCTCCATTTTCTCTGGGAAAAGGCGCAAAACAATGATCTGGAAGCTTTGAGTGATGAGGACAGGCGTTTGGCAAAAGCTATGCTGCTGCATGAAGACGAGTTTTTCAATGTATTTGAATTCGCCGACGTTCTGCATGACAGGGAATTTGATCCGGATACCGACGTCAACCCGTTTCTGCACATCACCATCCACACCGCGATCGAGAATCAGCTTGCGGCCAAAGACCCCATTGAAGTTTTCCAGTTTTACAATGCCATGCGCAAAAAGAAATGTTCCCATCACGATACGATTCACCTGATCGGCGCCATTCTGGTTCCACTGATGTTCGATACCATGAAAAATAAGGAGCCTTTTGATAATAAACGGTATGTCTCTCTGCTGAAAAAGTACAAATTACGCAAACCCGACAAAATCTGGAAACTTTTGGATTTTTCAGACGATTTCTGATATCAAGGATATCTGGTTATGCAGTTCAGAAGAACCAGCAACTTCTGACTGCACCCGCATCGTTATGTACCAAGAAAATTAGAAAGGAGGCTCAATGGCAAAATTAGGCACTGAAAAAAAACCTGTGAGGTTCAGAGTTCAAACTGAAGAAAGATTGAAGGAAATTGCATCACTTTGTGATAAAAACGGATGGATATTTGTCGGCGGACTTGAACCTGATAAACCAGAGGATATTTGTGAGGTTGAGTATTTGCTGAATCCGCAAGCCGTTACATCTCAGCCTCGCATGGGCAACGCTGACAATATGACAGTTGTGTATAAAAAACCCAAGGTTGGTAGAAATGCACCTTGTCCCTGCGGAAGTGGCAAAAAATATAAAAAATGTTGTTTGGGAAAATCAGATACTCCCGTCATGCGAAAAAGAGACGAACTCGATTTATTAATGCAGGAAGGTTATTCATTTCTTCAGAAAAACAAAACAGCGAAAGCATGCGATCTATGGTTGGAATTATGGAGCAAATTGAAAATTAGATTTCAGCCGGAGTTTAAAAATGTAAAAGAAGCGGAAACTATATTTTCCGGAGGAGAGCTTGTCTATAATTGGTGCCAGGATCTTGAGGCTGAGCTTGGAAATGCAGCTATAGACGACACATCATATTATCAGAAAAGAATAGGATATTGTAACGATTTTTGTTCAATATTTCCTGAAACAGACAGCTTGTTAATACACAATATGAAAAGGGCTATTGCGGAATCCCATTTTGCGTTGGGTGATATTTCCAAAGGTGATGAATGTTTTACGGCCCTGATTGAGGAATATCCAAAAAATATTTGGGGGTATATTGGCTGGGGGGATATGTATCTTTGGCCAATGAAAAAAGATGCAAAACCTGATTATGAGAAAGCTGAAAAGATCTATAATATGGCTATGGGTATGGAATTAAAAGATGAACCCGATTTGATCGACAGGCTTAAAGAGTTAAAAATCAAAAGGGAGAAAGCTGAAAAGAGCGAAAAGAAATAAACTCCAGTCCTTCGGACAGGGTTTGACTGCCGGCAGTTTGCCGAAGAGGATCTGTTCGGTTTATTCACAAAGTTTGTTGAACGTATACGCCGTGAATTGAAGCGAAAGCACATTGAATCAGGCGATCTAACACGGTACAGCATTACGGAGGAAGATATCGTGCGCGGCCATATAACCTGGGATGATGAAACTGAGGGTGAAGTCCCTTGCACGGTAGGCACAAGACGAACCTTATGAAAAAATTGAAACGAAAAAGCGTAAGACATGGTCCTATCTCCCAAAAAGTAATTTCTGCTTTACGAAAAACGATTAACAGGAAAGTAATAGATATTTCGGAATGGAAAAATGCAAAAATCCATGCGGATAATTTGGAAAAATCCGTGATAACGGATAAAGATCTTTCCGAGTTGGATCCACTACATGGTGTTTATGCTTATGCTCAAAACAAACTATCTGTTTTAGTAGAACAACTTGACGAATTGCCGGCGCTCTCAAAACTGACAAATGCCTATGCCCATGCTCAAGATTTGTATTTGCCTTCAGGACCTCCCTTCAGCCCTCTCACCAAATCCTATTTTACATGCTGGGGATTTTTCGATCTTTGTGTTGGCATCAAAAAGGAATCGCTTGGAACCGTTGTAATCGATGTGTGCAGAGCAATAAACGTGGATCAAACGTTGATAACGCTCTTTGAATGCATGCAAAATTCAAGAATGGGATTTTACATTCATGAAGGGTTTTGCGATGGGTTTGTTCTTTTGAGGGAATTTATTACTCAGAAACAAATTAAGGTTATTGTACCAAGCGGATATTCAGGGGAATCTGGTCAAATTTGGCTGGCAAGAATAATGCCGGAACCGTTTCCTGAATTAAACTATGGGTATTCAGTTGTTTTTATAACCCCATACGTTATATCAGAAATGCAGAATGGACGATTTGTGTTTTCGAGTGAAACAAATTGGATTTCGTTCTTTGAAAGAAATCTTGTAAAAACGAAAATCAAGGATACTAAAAAAGCTTATGAATTTCTGATGAAATTCGGACTAAACAGGCATTACTGGAATGAATATCTATTTGAAGGCTACGTCAATTATAAAGATGACATGATATTACTCGCCGGATTTCCGGATATTTCTGTTAGCAGACCCCATTCGGAGGAAAACAGCGAACTATTTTAAATTAAATTGGGAATTATATCTGTTGTCGTCAATCAGTCTCGACTTTGGTTGTGACTCTACCCGGACCTTGCTTGGTGCCTGTTTAGTCACTGCCTGTCCCCGCCTTGTTCCTACTTGGTTCCAGGCAGTTCTTATTTTTTCTGTGAATTATCGTAAAGCTCATCCAGATCGCGTTTCACCCGCTCAAAGGTTGGGTCGTCTCCGAAACCTCTGCAGCCGGTTGTCAGAGCATGCTTTTTTGATTTTGGGAAATTACGGCAATGTGACGGTTTGGTTTCGTGAATTCTGCAGTTGTAAATATTTTTGTTCGGCAGTTTTCGAAGCCACGGGCATCTGGTAGTTTCTTCACCAGTCGTGGGACTGAACCATATATCCGCGAAAAGTTCCTCTCCACCCACCCTCATAATATCGACCCACTCGAGGATGTCCCAACGCTTTTCCTTCCGCCACCGCCACACCTCCTCCATATCAACCGAGGTGCAGTATGCGTCGTGCAGTTTCAGGCAACAGTGTCCGCACCGAGCACACCGGAATTTTTCCATTTCCGTTTCAACCCATATGCCTTCCTTTCCGTCAGGGCCTTTGCCTGAAAAGGTGTTTACCCACATGGTCCATTCATAAACCTGGGCGATCTCATCAATTCTGGATTTTACTTTAGGGATCAAATCGATTGCGAGATTTTTAAAATCGTAAGCCGGGATAAATTTTTCATTTTTTACTTGTTTGGCTACGTACCATATCCCATTTTTTGCTCTATCCACAGAGTTGGAATCGGCTACGCCCGGCCTGGCTTTTCCCCTTGTCAAGAAAGCGTATACTTTTGCAAATAAGGCAAAATCGTACCATTTGTCAGGATGCACTGCCAGATCGACGAAGACTTCGTTGATTGCTTCTTCCGATGAAAAAAATTTAAGGGCTTTGTCAACCATTCCATGCTCCTTTGGAATTAAAGTTTTTTTTGAAGTATTAATTTCAATGCAATTCAGCAAAGATTGATTAAAAACGTACCTTTTGTTCCTAATATTGTGTTGTGTGACCCTAATCCAGTTTTCATAATAAATGGATTATGTTTTGAGGTAAGATTTACATATCTTGAAAATTTAGAGGGTTGTGCTCCATTGCAGTACATGAAACTATGGTTAAGTTGGTTTTAACAATATTTATTTTGAAATCGGCCAGATCATACTGAATGCCAATCCCCTCTATCAACACCTTCACGAACCCTTGTAAAATGAATTGATATTTTGATTAGAAACAGATAAAATCCATAATTACTCAATGTAAACAGCCTTCGTTTCTCAACCATTTCCTTTGTTATAATTTCAGCCGAACAGTTAGTTAGCCTATCTAATAGGACAATAGCATCATATTTCAATCTTTTGCCTTTGGGCAAATAGATAATGTTGCTAACATATTGTTTTTTTATTGATTCTAAATGGTTATATATGTTTGAGTGTTTTACTTTCTCATTCACAAGTAACATTCTTCTATATTTCTCATATTGTATAATTGGTGCATAAACAAGCCTGATGCTCAAGAAACGTTTGGTTAAAGGACTAATATCACAAGTATTTGATAATATCATCGCAGGAACGGGTTTGATTTCAGATGAAGGTAAATTTATTATCAACAAGTCAGTAAAGCCATCTCCCTGAAAAATAGTATTAACAGAGTCAGAGGATATATATAGTCTTTGGTCTATATTTTCTGGGAAGGATTTTAATTCTGAAAAAAGTTCTTTTTGTGATTCAGCGCTAAGATATTGGGGTAAATACCTTTTAATTTCCTCGAAAGGTATCATGTCAAATTTCCCTAATGCATCAAACCAATTCCCAAAAGTGTTTGTCAACAAGAGCTGAAAACTTCGGGTTTAAATCTTGAATGTTTTCGGAAATCGTTGATACAAATTGATGAATAATCTCAATTTGTTCAAGAATAATCGAGTCATATTTATAAATCAAATAGTAAGGATCTGGATTATAATACTCAGACATCTTTGTTTTTTCTGTTTCATTAAAATATTCCATTTCTTGAGGAACAGTTAAATATTTCCCCCAAGGTACATAACTAAAAACAACAGCCGCAGTTGCTACTCCATAAATCAAATTAGTTAGGCGATTTGTTCCCATGGCCCACCTCTTTAGTATGTAGGGTTTAGAGAATCAATATAACTTTGCTTTAACAATCCGAAAAAAATCTTCTTTTCTTCTATATGTGAAGTTTTAATAATCTCACCCATATTTTTAAAAAACATATCAGTCTTTTTCTCATAAGAGATGTCTATGTCAATGACAGAGCCTTCAATGTTTTTGTTTTCGACAACAATTGTTGCATGATTAATAATTTTGAACTTATGAATATAGTTTCCTGAAGGAAGTTCTATGGTAATATCGGCCTTAACATTTTCATAAGGTTTACCCTTTAACACAGCCTTAAAATCAGATTGTTTAAATATATCAAATTTTTCAAAAACATTAACATATCTCAATCCAAATCTCGTAACACTTTCAACAATATTTAACTTAGAAATTGTAGCAAGGGCTTTTAAAATATTCTCATAAAACAAATCCCACCCACAATATTCACCTATGTTAGCTATTGCAAATACCTTTGGTCCAATTTGAAGCAAAAAGTTATCTTTTTGTATTTTATAATGTGGTTTAAAAATTAAGTTTGGATCTCGTGAACGAATTGCTTCAGGAAGTTGAAGAATTGGTAGTTTTGTAAACTTTGGATAATCCTCCTTGAACTGGTTATAGATAACACCAAAAATTGCATCACCAGGCAAATTAGAATCAAATCTAATTTCAACAACTGCCTCTACAATTGGACAAGGGTCAATTTTTTTAGGTATTTTCATTTTAATTTCCTACAATCACACTTTACGTTATGGGAAAACAATAATTTTAAACCAATAGAACAAATATAAAAACAAAAGCAATAAGTACTAAACAAAATCCCCCTTTTTCAAAATTGGAAAAAGGGGGATTTTCTAATTTCCTATTCATTATTTTCCTATCATAAAGTTTCGTTGCTTTTTATTTATTAAATATCAACATGGTCCGTTTGTTGTCAAGAGCTTTAAATATTTTAATTTGATACGAATTCTTTAGGAATAAGGATTTTTTTAAAAAATTGAAGATTCGTTGCCAAAATCGGTACCTCAATTTGTCCCTTATAAAATTGGTCTTGATTTTGGGAATAACTTGCCTTGCCTGATAGTTTTAGTGATATCAATAGGTTGTGAGACCATTTAGATATCGATCGCTCTTGTAAATATTGTTGCTTAGGTCGGGTTCGTCTCTGACACTACATCTTGTGCTTGTCACTTTTTCAAAATTCCGGTTTTTCCGGTCAATGTTTCGTGCCTGTGTTTTGCATCAGCGTCGAACCAATTTTTTGATAACGTTCAAAAGTGTTCGCACGGCACGAAAAAGAATATTAATTAGCGTTTAACTCAGATCATCCAAAGAGAAAAGACATCTCTAAATACTTCTATTATTATACTTGTAATCGATTAAAATATGTGACCATAAGCATATAGATATAATCTATGTATATCAATTAGTTAAGAATTAATGAGGAGCTTTCATATTGTCAATTGTAATGAGTATATTCAGAAAGGTTTTCAAAAAAATCAACTCAAAACAGAAAATCGTTCAGCTACTCGTTTTATTGCCCTGAACATACGATGCGAACACTTTTGAACGTTACCATTTTTTTTGATGTTTTTGGTCGGAATATTAAATAGATGCCTATAGGCCGCTTTTTTTTAGCGATGTTTTCACATCATAAAAAATGGATCCACATCCAGCACCACATTGACATCCCGGGTGCTGATGTTTGCTTTATTATCAAACCATATCTGGTGAAGAAACCGGTGAAGCTGTTTTATGCTCGGGCATTTTA
>CAZDAB010000008.1:0-19356 GCA_964502855.1 uncultured Desulfobacteraceae bacterium
TACAACTTTGCTCAATCCAACATGCGGGACAAAGGATAAAACCCTATACGTTAGCAACTTGATCCTTTGATCCTTTTCCTTTAAATGTAGACATATGAATGTGAGCATTAAAAATCTCAAGTGGCCATATAAATTGCTTATATACATCGGCGGTATAGCGCTCACGGCTTTCGTAACGATATTAATAAATAATTATTTTGGACAGAAACCCCCACATCCCAATGTAAAAATCAAACATCATTTTTTGAAGACGTTACCATTCTTAGAGGATTATCGAGGAGGACTTCATCTTAATTATGATTCAAATAAAAATTTGTCAGGTTTAAATTTATTCATAAATAATACCGGAGAAAAACCTGCTAACAACTTCGAAATAAATATTTATCGTGTCAAAAGCACCGTATTTATACAAGGCCTCCAGCTAATTTTTGAGCCATCTACTTTAGAAAATAGAGTTGTAGAATCTTTTTCAGACGATCATAAGTTTTATAAAAAGCTGAATCAATTACCACCTGGAACGAAGATAATCATCTGCCTAAAAACAAATGAAAATATTGGAGAATCTGATATTCGCCTTGAATTCTTAAGCGACGAACAATACTGGAGATCTGAAGAGGATACTATCACATTAGATTCAATTAAAGAGTCAAGAAGATTTCCATTCGGTCCAAGAGTTGCTTATAGCTCTGAAAAACGAGCCCCAGATACAGACGTTCCAAAAGAGAACAAAAAATCTGGTATTTACATCGGTGGCTATAATCCAATTAGTCTATCAAATAATCTTTTATCATTACTTCAGAAAAAAAACATAATTACATCAATTGAAGCAAGAAATATAGTCACGACGAACAGCACATCCAATTCCGGAATACTAATCGGTGGAGTTAATTTAATAAAATTCAATGAAATAATCCTTAATATTTTAATCAAAAAAAATATAATTAGTTACAGTGAGGCAAATGAAGCTGTCTCAAAGTCCAAAAATTCTGGAGGAGTTCTTTTGGGAGGTATCAATGTTATAGTTTTGGAGGTTGAAGTATTCAATTTATTATTGGAAAAAGGGCTAATCTCTAGGGTAGAGGGGCAGCAAGCCATTGATAATGCAAGATAGTTTTCATTCATAATGTTTTGCTATAGGGATAGGGAGTAGCCTCACGGCTACCCCCTCCCACACCACCGGACGAACGGGTCACGTACACACGAGCGCCGAGTATACCTACCTGGCCTATGATGGATAGAGGACTTTACCGTGTGTTGCCAGCTCGTCCCACCAGGCCCGCCTAACTCGGTTCTTGTTCATCGCCCCGTGCGTTCGCGGTACCCTGCCTCGACAGGGCGGCTTCCTCCCCGAGTGTCGTCACCGACACCCGGTTGCCATACCGCTATACCGTTGCCGCTCTTTTTTAGTCGCTCTCGCCCTTTGGGCTCGCCTCTTCGCTACGCTTCGAGCCGCCTCCATCAGGCTGGATTTGGGACTTGATGAGCTTTAAAATATAGGGTAAGCTCAACGCACCCTTAAGAATACGTGCCGTGCCCAGCACACAACCTCATGCTTTACTCGGACTGGTGTTCCGCTTCGCTCCACACCACCGGTAAGCATGCCCGTTATGCCTATTGAAAGCACCAATAATTATTTAAGGAGGAAGAAATAAGTATGTCTGAAAAATATACACGTATTGCCATTGTAACCGGCACCACATCTGGTATTGGTGAAGCCACGGTTCGAAAGTTTGTTGCTGCCGGCTTTGGCGTAGTCGGCAACGGGCGAAACGCTGAAAAACTGGCGGTGCTTGAAAATGAAATTGGCTCTGCATTCTGCAGTGTTGCTGGCAATGCTGCCGACAATGCTGTGTTGAATCAACTCTTTGCCCTAGCTACTGAGCGCTTTGGCAGAGCAGCTGACATAGTCGTTGCCAATGCGGGTAGAGGCTTGGGAGGTTCAGTCAAGGACGCTGACCTAACGCAATTTGAAGAACTTCTAAAAATTAACGTAAGCGGCGCGCTAGCTCTTATTCAAAAAGCTTCACAGAAAATGGTGGATATTCAGCAAAATGCCTATCCCAAATCGGCGGCAGATATCGTCATCATCGGATCGGTTGTTGGGAGACATATATCGCCATTCAGCGCTGTATACGGGGCTTCGAAGTTTGCTGTACATGCCCTGGCTGAAAGCCTGCGGCGCGAAGTCGGACCAAAAGGGGTTCGCGTTTCGTTGGTTGAGCCGGGGGCCGTACTGAGTGGGTTTCAGGCAGCAGCAGGCTACACTGATGAGATGGTGAATAGCTTTCATGAAAAATTCGGTCCATTGCTGATAGGAGATGACATTGCAAACGCTATACACCATATTGTCACCCAGCCGCCCCATGTGCACATAAGCGACATTGTTGTTCGCCCCACGCGCCAGGATTACCCATGATTTGACAAGGCATATCGGGATAGGGAGTAGCCTCACGGCTACCCCCTCCCACACAACCGGACATACGGGTCACGTATCCGGCGGTTCGGCAGACTAAAATACAGAAGGAGGTCCTGGGAGAAATAAACCAAGCGATATAAAATGAGCCCTTGGTAAGGCATATGCCACCCATTTTACTTTGCTTATTCGCCATGGGCCTCTACGGGAGGAAATGGAAAATGGGGGTCGCCCATTAAAGGGTATGTCAAGAAAAAAGGAATACAATATGTGGAGCTTTAACCCGGGTTTGCTACCACTACGCAAACAGGTTGTAATGTCGGCAGGTTAGGGTATTTAAAAAAAATTATGGTCACCACAAATTTCAGATATAATATGTCCCTACTATCCGTAATCACTACATTATCAAACAGTTATGTCTGATATCAAATTAAGTCTATTATCAGAAATCTTAAATCAACTTTCTATTCCGTTTGGTTCCTGAATATGTGAACGCTTTACCAATCATTTTATTATAAGTCCCCTTATCTATGCCAACGTCCTTTCCACATGGGCATTTTATTTTGATATTTCCCTTTGTGCATGCATATATCCTTAGGATTCGGTCTTTGTGACACCTTAAGACTTCACCAGGGCCAATCTTATCATATTTCCAGAGTTTGTTTTTACATGCGGCACATCTTATAACTAACACAATTTCCTCTTAACTTTTGTTTTCATTTCACCACTCTAATTTTATGTGTCTTGCGTAATCTTTCCCATAGGGTTTCAATAATGGCAACGCACGCACCGTCTTCATCTAATTTGTTATTTTGGGTCAAAAATCTGCAAGATTCCATGAGTTCATGATTGCCAGACCGAAGACGGAATATATTTTTAATATAAGCGCCCAAATTTGGATTAAGGCCCCCCAGTTCGCCGTATGTCATATTCGCTAGGGTGACCTTATCCTTAAGCGCCATTTTCGAGATTAATATGTCAACCGCTTGATTTAGTGTTTTCGGAGGTACAGGAAGCTTCTCAAAATAGTCTTTGTCGGAAAAATCGGTTATATTAGAACCGGGAGAGGCATTCATCAGGTCCAATATTAATGCACCCTCAACGATACCCGCTGTGTGTTTTCCTGCATCAGGATTTATGTCTCCACCCGGACCGATTACATATAACACATCGATATGCCTCAGTTGAATCCAATCCTTAATCAAAGATGCCGCTTCAAAGGCAATGGTTTGGTTAAGGTCTATCCCAAGCAACTGGCGTTTATGTTTCAACGTCATCTTCCTGGCATAATCAGAATCACCGCTTAATTTTCCGTATGATATTATCAGCGTTCCTTTTGAGTCTTTTATGTTCTGTTCGATACATTCGGAATAATTGTCGGTAGGCATTTCTTTAAGCCTATATTTGCCGGGCAATGTTCCTGTCTTGGCCATCCGTCCCTTGGGAAGCCACCCACCATGGGGAAATCCCAGTTTTATTGCAACATCAAGAACTGCCTGATCTGTTTCGGTTTGACCGCCTGATATGATTTTTTTAATCATGTCTTTATAAAATCCATAAGTTGCATGGGCTCGTCAATAACGACACGCGCCCCATTTTCCTTTAATTCTTCTAAAGAGCGAAACCCCCACAGCACTCCAACGGGGAACATTCCCGCAGAAACGGCGGTTTTCATGTCGATAGCTGTGTCTCCAAGGTAAATAAAATTGGAGGGCGGTATTGCGAGTCTTTGGGCAACTTCAAGAGCGCCCTGGGGATCGGGTTTTCGGGGAATTGAATCATGCTGACCTAAAACAACATCGAAATTCCATTCTGATAAAAAGAATGCCACGCAGTCTTTGGTAATCGGGTGAGGCTTGTTTGATAAAATCGCAAGTTTTAAACCCCGCTGCGTTAACATATCCAATAGTTCCGGAACGCCGTCGTATAGTTTTGTCTTTACATTATAATTGTACCTGTAATCTTCGATAAATTCTTTTAGGCAGGCAGTTATGAGGTCTTGGTTACGATCTTCTTCAGGCAATGCACGGGTGAAAAGCATTCTTACACCTTCACCGATAAACAATCGGTAGGCTGAAATTGAATGCGTCGGAAAATTCCTGTTTGATAGAACTCTATTTGCAGCATCACCAATATCATCTACCGTGTCTATCAATGTGCCGTCCAGGTCAAAAAGTACTGCTTTATATTCCATAATTTAACGTCTCGGAAATTCTATAACCTCTTGGAGATAATAGTTTTTTAATAAAAACCTATTCTTCAATAATTTTCACCTTCATTCCAGGTTTAAAAGGAATATATTCTCCGGTTCGTGATATAATACCCATCTCATGATCACCACAGCAATCACATTTTTTGGCCGTTACGATACCTTGGATTGACTTTCTATGATCGTCTTTTACTTCCGATGATTTTTCATTCATTGTATATACCCTCTTTTTTTTCCATATTCCATTTGAGGCTGTTTTAACATATCAAAAAAATCCTGTTTTGTAAAAATGCCCTGTTTTACCAAAATCCACCGCCTAATTTTACGAATTCCTTTATTAATAAGGTTCTATGGCAATTTTGCTTGCACCCAAGTATTACATCTAAATCTTTATAAACCTATGGTTTATAATACTTCTACAATTTTGGTGGTGAATTTAGGTTTACAAGAAACCTTGACCCGTTTATTGAAGTTAGAATCCCATACAGTGCCTTTCGGGCCTACAAAAAAACCGCCAAAATCTAATATGGCTTTATAAAATGATCAAATCTAATCGTCTAACAGCGTAGCCGGGAGAACGCTCTGGTCACCAAATTTTTCGTATAACGAATCTAAAGCCGTGTTCAATCTCTGTCGTTTTTGAGATGACCGGTCTTGATCAAAAAGAGAGAGCTGGGTTCCGATACCCAAAAAATTCAGGTGAGACAAAGAGATCCCTAAAAGCCGGATTGGCTTTATCGTCACCTGAGTTTTTTCTAAGAGACGGCAAACCGTTGAATATATCTCCAAACCATCATCCGTGGGTTTTGGCAAGGTTGCGGACCGGGTGATCTGTACAAAATCATGATATTTAACCTTGAGCGTGACAGTTTTACCGGTTATGCCCTTATGGCGCATCCGTCGAGCCAGTTTATTTCCCAAAGCAAGGATCTCTTTTTTAGCCGCATCCAAAGAGGTGATGTCGTGCAAAAAAGTCTGTTCATGGCCCATAGACTTCACATCATGTTCCGGTATCACATCTCTGTCATCTACTCCCATGGCTAACAGATGCATTTTGACACCCTGTTTCCCAAATTTTTTCTCCAGAAATGTGACGGGCGTTCGCCTTAAATCCCTAAAAGTTTTGATGTTAAGGCGATGTAAGGTCAGCCGAGTCTTTTTCCCAATCCCCCACATTTTTTTGACGGGGAGCGGATCTAAGAATTCTTTAAGACCCTTGAGCATTACAACAGTTAAGCCGTCGGGTTTGTCCATATCAGAGGCAATCTTTGCCACAAATTTTGAAGGCGCAACACCGGCTGAAACGGTCAGGCCTGTTTCTATCAAAGTTATTTTTTTAATCGTTTTCGCAATATTCTCGGGCGGACCAAAAATACGTGTGGAACCGGTTACATCCAGAAATGCTTCATCAATAGATACGATCTCAACCAATGGTGTAAAACGATGAAATATTTCAAATACTTGTTTGGAAACCTCTTTGTATCTTGACATTCTGACCGGCAGAAAAATTCCATTCGGGCAACGGCGCCTTGCCTGAGCCATGGGTTGGGCAGAATGAATATCGAATTTTCGAGCTTCGTATGAGGCAGATGATACCACACCTCTTTCCTTGCTCCCCCCCACGATGACCGGCTTTCCCTTGAAGGCGGGATTGTCCAGCGCCTCAACCGAGGGATAAAAAGCATCCATGTCTAAATGAATGATGCGTTTTGACCGAACTTGCTTATCCATAAAACCGTTTGATTTTAATGCACATTATTCTTCTTTTAACTTTTGTTCCACTATCAATTTCGTGTCATTGTGGGAATACGGCGGGGAGCAGCAACATAGTATCTTAAGTGTTTCCTTACCGGCATTCTGAATCCGGTGTGGCGTCCCTGGCGGGATGTAGATCGTATCACCCGTTGTGACGACAAACTTCTCATCTCCATGAGTCATAAGACCTCTCCCTGATTTAATATGATAGAGTTCCTCACTTGTTTTATGCTTGTGAAGCAAGGTCGTAGAATCGATGGGGATACAAGCCTCGGCAAGGCTTTGCCTCTTGTTGCCGTGTATTTTTGGATGCATCAACTCTTTGACTTGTGAGCCGTCCTTACTCGAATAGGGCTGTATTTTGTTGTATTCACTCTTTATTGCCATATGTATTCTCAAAAAAATAGAAAATTAAATCTATAAAGTACACGGTCTTAAATTAACCTAAAAGAAAATATGTATTATAGAAAAACATGTTGTCAATAATTAAAAGAATAATTAAGATGGGATAATTTATTTTTTCCGAGGCCCTTTTCATTCACGAAGGGGTCGATGATATACATTCAAGAAGTTCATGGTTCCGGGTATTATGGAGTTTATTACGAAAAAATTTGGACTGCTTTTAGTTAGTGTCCATCCATAAATGGTCTTTTTGCCCAATCTCTGCGTTATGTTCAAAAAATAATCCTCGGAATATTAAACATATGCCTGTGGTTATTTTTTTCACATGCCTTGATCTTGAACAAAAATTCTCATTTCTGGATGGACACTAGTTAATCTTTTCAACTTTTACCGCACAAACTTTGTACTCAGGAATTTTAGCGATGGGATCAAAAGCGGGATTGGTTAGACGATTGGCCGGTGCCTCAATAAAGTGGAATGGAATGAAAACAACTCCTTTGGGCGACCTTTTGGTTATTTTAACGGCAACATTAATATCCCCCCTTCGGGAACTCACCCGTACAACTTCTTCCTCTTCAATCCCCAATTCAAAAGTATCGGCAGGATTCATCTCAACATAAGCATTGGGATACCGAAAGTTTAACCCCTCATCCCTACGCGTCGTCGTTCCTGCAAGATAGTGATAAAGGGCTCGTCCGGTACTGAGGAGTAATGGAAACTCTTCATCAGGAAGTTTGGCCGGTGGAATAAACTCGACGGCATGGAACAATCCTTTTCCCCTCACGAATTTTCCCTTATGGAGATATTGCGTTCCCGGATGATCTTGAGCAGGGCATGGCCACTGCAACCCGCCCTCCTCGGCTATCCGCTCATAGCTCATGCCGGCATAGCTCGGGGTAACCGTCCTGATCTCGGAGAAGATATCCTCTGCCGATTCATACGCCATTTCATACCCCATTTCTGTGGCTAGGTCGGAAATAATCTTCCAATCGGGATGTGATTGTTCGAGGGGCTCTATGACCTTGGTTATTCTCTGGACCCTGCGCTCGGTATTGGTAAAGGTCCCGTTTTTCTCAGCAAAACTCACCGCCGGCAACACCACATCCGCCAATTTCGCCGTTTCAGTCATAAAGATATCCTGAACGACCATGAAGTCCAGATTCTCTAAAGCCTTTTTTACACGATTCAGGTCGGGATCACTTACCATAGGGTTTTCACCCATAATATACAAAGCCTTAAGATCCCCTTTGGCGGCAGCTGTTATCATTTCCGTCACGGTGAGTCCCGGTTGGGAAGACAGGGAACTCACGCCCCAGGCCTGTTCAAATTTTGCCCGAATATCTTTATTGTCCACCTTCTGATAGGCGGGGTACACATTGGGTAATGCACCAAGGCCACAGGTACCCTGAACATTATTCTGACCCCTCAGGGGACCTACGCCGCCACCTTGAATCCCGACATTGCCGCAAAGCATCGCCAGGTTGGCGAGCGATTTAACATTATCGGTACCCGTAATATGCTGGGTAATCCCCATGGCATAATAAATCGATCCCCGGCGAGCCTCGGCATAGAGCCGGGCTGCTTTTCGGATATCATCCCGGGGCACGCCGGTGATTTCTTCGACATATTCCGGAGTATATGATTTGACGCTCTCTTTGAGTGCTTCAACGTTCTCGGTTCTCTCATTAACGTACTTCTCGGCAACCAGTCCTTCCTCAATTATGACGTTCATCAATCCGTTAATCAATGCAACATCGGTCCCGGGCTTTTGCCGTAGCCAGATATCGGCAAAACGAACCATATCAATTTCTCGGGGATCCGCAACAATAAGCGTTGCGTTGCCTTGAATCACCGCCTGTTTCATTTTAATGGAAACAACCGGATGGTTCTCCGTGGTGTTTGTTCCTATCAGAAACATGCAATCGGTTGTATAAATTTCATCAATAGAATTGGTCATGACGCCACTTCCAAATGCAGAGGCAAGACCTGCCACTGTAGCGGAGTGTCAGAGCCGTGCGCAGTGATCGATGTTGTTGGTACCCATCACCGCGCGCATAAATTTCTGCATGAGGTAGTTTTCCTCATTCGTACAACAGGCGGAACTGAGGCCGCCAATACTGTCGGAGCCATATTTGTTTTTTATTTCTCCCAAACGGCTCGCCACCCTGCCCAACGCCTCATCCCATGAGGCCTCTCTAAACGATCCATTTTCCTTAATTAACGGCGTTGTTAATCGGTCCTTGTGGTGAATAAAATCGTAACCAAACCTTCCCTTGACACAAAGGCTTCCTTTATTAACCGCGCCATCCTCGGTTCCCGTAATCTTAACAACCTTTCCGTCAACAACGTGCAAATCAATGCTGCAGCCAATTCCGCAATAGGCACAGGTGCTGGTCACCACCTCTGCATCCCACGGTCTGCCGCCAAACCGTGCCTTCTGTTCCACCAGCGCCCCGGTGGGGCAAACCTGAACACACTCACCACAAAACACACAAGCAGAATCTGCATAATCCTTGTCATGGTCTGTAACGATCTTTCCCCGGTGTCCTCGGTACCCGAAATCGATAACCTTGTTCACCTGAACCTCGTTACATGCCCGCACGCATCTGCCACAGAGGACACATTTATTTGGATCGCGAAAGATCATGGGATTTGAATTATCAATGTCCCAGACCGGCTGATCTATGGGAAATCGGGGCGCTTCTATCCGGAGATCATAGGCCAAATCCTGAAGCTCACATCTTCCATTGCCCTCACAGAATAAACAGTTATGATCCCCCCCGGCAAGCAGTAATTCTACAACCATCCTTCGTGCCTCAAGAACGCGTTTGCTCTTAGTGTATACCACCATACCCTCCCTCTCAACAGGAGTGGTACAGGCAGTCGTCAGTCTCGGCTCCCCCTCAACCTCAACCACACAAACGCGGCACGTACCCACAACACGAAGCCTGGGATGGTAGCAAAGGGTAGGAACATGGATCCCGTTTTTCTGACATATCTCAAGAATAGTTTTTCCTTTTTCTGCCGTAATGTTCCTACCATCAATCGTAATCGCCAGCTCACCCATCCTTTAGTCTCCTTTCAACGCAAATTCCATGCAACTCCTCGGATGCGGTGAAATCGGCGCTCCCAAATGGCAGACAAGTTTGAACCTAAATTGAGCGATTTTTTACTCGATCTGCACCGATCTCTTCGCAAAAAATCGTTCAACTCAGATTGAAGTAATAATGGCAAAAAATGTGCCATGATATTAATTTTTAAAAATTTAGCATTTATAGACAGTTATCATATGAAACTCTCAAGAACAGATTTCAAGTGTGTCCATAATTTTTACAATATGTAAAAATTATGAAAAAAACTTCTCTTATCTCATGTTCGACAGTCGTAGGTTAATATAGGGGTTAATTTAAGTCCATTTCGACATTTCTGCCCATTATAAAATCTGATTCACAAACCCCCCTATGAGAAAAATCTAGTACTAAAGTATTAGAATTTTCCTAATACCCCCCTACCCTTTCTAATACTAAAGTATTAGAAACCCGATCTGAAAAGTACTAAAAAATAATATTTTTGACCGATTGACACGATGCGTATTAGCCGGGTATAAGGAAAAATAGATATAAAACCTGAATCTTGAATGAAAATTAATGAATAAAAAAGATCATCATCCCATATACCATTTGGGTAAAACGTATCATTACATGATGTTTTATAAAACCGGTTAAATGCCAAAACTAAAGTTTCTCATTAATTTTCATCCAGGATTCAGGAAGTTACTTTCCGTTATATCTTTACTAACCCTTATGTATGAGTTATTATGATGTAGTGTTTGATTATTCATTAAGCTATTGGATCGAAAAAACTCCCCGACCCCTGATTTATTTAAAATGTGAAAGGTTTTATAGAGGCTTTAAATGGCCCAGGAATACATTCCGGCAAGAAAATCGCTGTTGAATTTTTATAAAGATGTTCCTCTTTATTATTGTACTAAAGATAAGAGCTTTGTTTTGTACAAATCTTCGGGAATAACATTATTTGACATGCGGATTGAAGAAGGGTTATATCCCGACAAGTTGTACATTAATCATGATGATAAAATAAGAGGCATTCAGGAAGTCCAAAAAGTTTTTAATCAGCAGCTAAAAAAAGATATTCGATCCGATAATCCGAAAAAAGTTAAAGAGACTCTCTTAAATATAATGGAAGAAACACTCACAGAACCAAAGAGTGGTAGTCTTGAAGGTATGTCAGAGACAATGAATATTATCGTCAGTGAATATACCGAACACTATGATGTAATGAAAAATTTGCTGGATGTAACAAGCAAGGATTATACAACTGCGTTGCATTCAATTAATGTGATGTCCCTCGCTCTCGGTTATGCTTTCTATGTTAATTGTTCTTTGCCTCAAAAAAAAATATTGGGTTTAAGTGCGCTGCTGCATGATGTCGGAAAAACAAAAACAAATACTGAACTGCTTACAATGACAGAAAAATTAACCGAAGAGGAATTCGAAGAAATGCGACGACATACAATCGAGGGCTATAACATATTAAGTAATTGCAAATTTAAGGATGAAGAGATTAAATTTACGGCGTTATACCATCATGAGAAATTGGATGGAACTGGTTATCCTTATGGAAAGAAAAAAATATTAGAAACAGCTCAAATAATAGGCTTGATTGATTGTTATGAAGCGCTTACAAATGATGATAGGCCATATAGAAGTGCCACAGATCCACTGAACGCATTAACGTTAATTAAAAAAGATGTTGAAGCAGGAAAGTTCGATAGAAATATCTTTGAAAATTTTGCTTATAGCTTGTTATAGATTTAATTTATTTAAGGGCGTCTCTCTTTACTTATTTCATAATGTGCAAGTGCCATTTCCACGGCTTGCTTTAATCCCAAATCATTCCAAGGTTTTTTTGTAAAACGGTATATCAATTCCTTATCAAGAGCATCTGATGCTTTATCTAATTCAAAGCAGGAAGCCATAACAATTCCCACGGTATTCGGAGACTTTTGTTTGGCTTTTTTAAATCAATTCCATTATCTTTGACCATGGTGTATATCCCTTGATTTTGTTGATTCAAAGTGCCGGGCAATTGCCGGGAAAACAATCACCCGGAGTGATACACTACCTAATCCCTCAAACACAACTTTTGATTATATCTCACTACTGAGAAAGGGAAGGTTGAAGAACAAAACAAATGCGATCAAAAGTGAGGATAAATGGAAGACACGTATCAAGACTTTAAAAGCCTTTCAGAAGTTGAAAAGAAAGGCAGAGATTTTAAAATATGGGTCAAGAAAACAAAATCTAAAATTGCTGTAATTGCACCCCATGGCGGGGGAATTGAGCTTGGCACATCCGAAATTGCCAAATCCATCGCCGGTGATGATTTTACGTGTTATTCATTTGAAGGCATTAAACATAAAGAAAACAAAAAATATTTGCATATCACAAGTCCAAATTTTGACGAACCGGAATGTGTCGAAATTTGCACCGGTTCTGATATGGTATTGGCTATTCACGGTGCCGAAGACGATGACGAAGTTGTTTATGTTGGCGGGCGAAATGAATACCTCAAACAAAAAATGATCGAAAAACTTAAAGAGGCTGGTTTTAATGTAAGAGAAGACACAACAAATCATTCAGGTCGTGATGCTGAAAATATCTGTAACAAGTGTTCGTCAATGCTGGGATTGCAATTAGAAATATCAAATGGACTCCGGAAAAAAATGTTTAAAGGATTGAAACGTAACCATCGAAATCCCGCAAACAATATATTCAATGAATTCGTAAAATCGATAAGGGGTGTTTTGTGTGAATACCTAGCGAAAAACAATCTTTAAGGGCCGACTTTTCGGCGTCCTGAGGATGCATTTCCACATGTCCGGTTTTCTGATTGACATTCGGATTCGGCGAGACCCGGGGCATGGTTCCGGTATGATAATGTGAAAACCTACGGCCGGTGGTACGCAAAACGCCAAGATGTTACAGATTCGGATTATACCCTGTCTTGTTTGAGCTTTTTGCTTAACGATTCCAGTTCGGGATATTCGGGACATCCATTGGAATATTGATTGACAACTGATTGGGATGTTCTATGGAGATTCTATGCCGAGAAAAGCCCGTATAGACGCCCTTGGCGCTTTACATCATTTAATAGTTAGGGAAAATTTAGGATTCTATTGGATATTGAGCCAGTTGGTGGAATCTAATGAACCAATGGACGCACCCTAAATTACTACAGAAACAGGTTATCTTCAAGTACCGGGACTCTGATGACTGCAAGCTTAAGGTGATGTCTTTGGATGCATTAGGAACTCTTGTGCTTATTTTCCAAATCAAACCGACAACTCGGCTCGAACAAGCAGGCTACCGCCTAAAATCAAATATTATGCTCATACTAAAGGCTATTCAATTTTCAAAGAACATCAAGATAAAAGAACTGATTTGGAAAATGATGGGATTAAATCCCCATAGTGGTGGGCGAATCGGCTCAGTTCAACATGATTGTATCTGGAATTCCGCTACGCAAAACTCCAGACACAATCTTTAACGTTGGGCCTCCTGATCAGCACTCCACAATAAATATTGACAATTTGTATCCGCCTGGCTACAATATGACCATGATTGAAATTCGCAAGACTGAAACTTTCGCTAAATGGCTTGATGGTTTGCATGACATTCGTGCACGTGCACGTATCCTTGTTCGAATAGAAAGGTGGCGGATGGGAATCCCGGTGATGTCAAGGCCGTGGGTGAAGGCGTTTCAGAGTTGCGGATTGTTTATGGCCCCGGTTACCGGGTTTATTATAAAAAGCAAGGACAGAAGGTTGTGATATTGCTGGCTGGTGGCGATAAGCGTACCCAAGCCAAGGACATCAAAACCGCCCTTCGTCTATCACAGAATCTATAGGAGTGTATCATGGCAAAAACAATCACAACCCGATACGATGTCGCTGAACATCTTCGCACCCCGGAAGAAATGGCGGCCTATCTTGAAGCCTGTTTTGAAGAGGCAAATGGTGATGCTGCCTTTATTGCAAAAGCTCTGGGCGATATTGCAAGAGCCAAGGGCATGTCACAAGTGGCGCGTGATGCCGGACTGTCACGCGAAAGTCTCTACAAAGCACTCTCTGGCGAGCGAACCCCAAATTTTGACACAATCCTTAAAGTTATAAGTGCACTCGGTTTAAAATTGCATGCAGAAGCAGTTCATGTAAACAACTCAACGGCCCAAGATGTCGCTTGAGCAGCGCGGAATTACTTTCGATTTTTTTATAGACAACGTCGCACGCCGCCTGCTCAGCTTTTCGTTTGGGTGCGACACGAAGTCGCGCAATTTGCTGATTGGCAAGGCCCCACGGTGCCTTGACCAATCCCAGCGTTCCCCCGCTGGTACCACAGGAGGCATGCTTACTGCGGGGAATGATGTCAAATATTGGATGGTGAATTAAAACAAATTTAATATAATATCAGTAAGTTATTGTCTAACCAAAACCTTTATTTGTGGTTATATGCAGCATGATGATGATAAAATTTCTCAGGGTGATACTGGGCACGTCCATTGGAATATTAGTTTACAACTGATTGGGATGTCGACCGCGCTCTCCTGAAGAGACTACTATCGCGCGCTCTTTACCGCGATGCTCCCGGCTCAACAGCGGCATTAACTGGTTCTTAGGGCTTGACAACAGGTCCGTATGGTTGCATAATGGTTTCATAATGAAATCTAGAGAGGTTTTTGCTATGGCAACAGTAACCGTAAAAAACATACCTGATGAGCTTTATGAGCGGCTAAAATCAGTCGCAGAGATAAATCGGCGTTCCATCAACAGCGAAATTATCGTGTGCATTGAAAATGCAGTGACGAGTCGTCGAATCAATCTTGACGATGCGCTTAAAAATGCGAGACAACTCCGTCAATTGACAGCCGGGCACCCTATTAGTGATGATGAATTCAACCAGGCCAAAGCAGAAGGTCGGTTATGATTGTGGTCGATACAAATGTTATCGGCTATCTATTCCTATCAAGCGAACAATCGTTATTAGCCGAACATGCTTTGCAAAAGGATAGTGAGTGGGCGGCTCCGATCCTCTGGCGAAGCGAGCTTCGCAATGTGCTGAGTCTTTATGTGCGAAAAAATCTCATTACACTGGAGCAAGCTCAACGAATTATGAATGGCGCGTTGGAATTGCTGAGGGGGCGAGAATATGAGGTTTCATCCTATGAAGTCCTGCGGCTTGCATCGGAAAGCAAATGTTCTGCTTATGATTGCGAGTTCATAGCTACCGCCAATGATTTGAAAGTTCCTTTGGTAACCGTATATAGGCAACTGTTGCGTGAGTTCCCAACGGTGGCCGTACCATTGAGCTCGTTCAGCGAATAATCTCAAGCCATCAAGTCAGTCAATGAGATAGTGCAGCAGACAGGAAAAAAATCATGCCCGCTGATGACTTCCCCGTTAGGCATCGCTTACATACATCAGATCCACGCTTAGAAAGGGATCTTTGTATGGGTCAGGTCTGAGGGACAAACTGCGCTAACTGCGGGGTTTGTTGGTTATCAAGGGCTCGCAGTAGACGACGGAGGTTTATCCCGCTTTATCAGCGGGGCTTCGCCCTTGATGCCTTGAATCTGGGGCATCCTCGACTTTCGCTCATTTAGGGTGCTAATTATAGGAGCCTTAATAATGGTAGATCAGCAATGGTTAACAACTTCCGCCGGCGTAAAAATGCCACGGATTATTTACGGCACGGCCTGGAAAAAGGATCGCACGGCAGACCTGGTTGTGAAAGCCATCCAAGCAGGATTTAGGGGGATTGATACCGCTTGCCAACCCAAACACTATAACGAGCCGCTGGTAGGAGCAGCGCTTCACAGACTGAAAGACCATGGTATCGAACGTGAGGCCTTGTTCCTACAAACCAAATTCACCCCACTTTCTGGTCAGGATCTAAGACAAGTGCCATACGATAAAAATTCCCCTGTTGAGTTGCAGGTCGCCCAATCCTTTGAGGCATCGAAAAAAAACCTACAAACAGAATATGTAGATTCTCTAGTACTTCATTCACCAATGGCACCCCACGCGCTTTTGATGAAAGTATGGAACGCAATGGAAAAAATTCAAAAGACTGGTGGAGCTCGTCAGTTGGGAATCAGCAACTGTTACGATACTGAAGTGATTAGCTCACTCTATGCCGATGCCAACGTGAAGCCAGCAGTTGTACAAAATCGGTTTTATCAGGAAACGTGGTATGATGCAGACTTGCGTCACTGGTGCTCTAATCATGGAGTTATTTACCAGAGTTTTTGGACCCTTACTGCAAATCCTCATATTCTAGCCAGCAATACCCTTCGAACCATTGCTCAGAAGTATAAAAAAACTGAAGCGCAAATCTTTTTTCGATATCTCAGTCAATCTGGTATTGTGCCTCTTACCGGAACGTCTTCTGAGCAGCACATGAGGGAAGACCTCAGCATCTTTGATTTTGAGCTTTCTTCTGAGGATTTAAAGAATGTGAGTCTCCTGCTAAATCAGGTACAAGGCTAATTCAGCCGACGCAAAAAGCCGCGCGGCTTGGCCCTTGATGCCTCAAATCCGGGGCATCCTCGACTTTCGCTCATTTAGTTTTAAAGAATGAGGATTTATTGACGGGAACAGCTCAATACGCACCAGATTTGGAAGAGAATAACATCATGAAATCACTGCAATTAATAAAAAAACAACGACTCACTATGATCTTTATCTTGTTCATCGTGTGTGTATGACGTTGCTTATTGCGCACAACATTGATATAGCACCACGAGTTATAGGACTGACAACAGGGGAAGATATCACGTTTCATGGAGAATATGAGTGGAATAAGAAAGGCGGAGTGATTCATTGGACCTATCACGATCCGGATGGAACGTACTGAGAAATCGGCAATTGCAGATTTTAGGTAAAAGGCAAACTGCGCTAACTGCGAGGTTTGTTGGTTAGGTTTTGAATTTTTAAATTAATATGGAACAGCTTTTCTCAGTACTAATTGGTGCACTCATTGCCTCAATATTATCAGTTGGTTATCTACACGTTTCCGAGAAGTTAAAAATTAGGAGCGAAGTGCTTCTTGAAGTCGTTGGTTTTTGTGATGAAATATATTACCATCTTCAGAATCTTCTTGTTTATAAAAATGCAGAGTACACAGTTAGGGATCTTGATCTTACAATCGAGGATTATCGGTATTTAAGCAGAGGATTGACTGTGATTCTCACATCTACCAAAGTCCATGAAAAAATGGCGATCGCTTTTGGAGAAAAAGAGGAACTCGGTCTTTTCATTGAGTTAAGCAACCAATTGCGCCAGGTTGCGAGTATATTGCTCAGAGCTACGCGAAGCGCCGAGGTTAACGAGGGACAGCAAGTCAACCAACTTTTCAAGGATAAGATTGATCCGTTACGACAAAAGCTAATACGAGACTTGATAAAGGGGGCAAAGGTTACCGCAATCCTGCCCGATATATATAAATGCCAGATGCCTACATTTTATAAGATAACATCTAACTTTATAAAACCAAAAACCTAACCTTTTTGCTTCACGCTGACCCGTGTTCCGCTACCGCTCCACATCATCAGGTGAGCAGGTTAGATGCTCAAGAAAATAGGATGAAGCGATCATTGTTTGACAATATTCCTTTTATGAAATACCGGGGTGGGCAAATGTCGCGGATCAGACTATACATGGCCCCCATGAAGGGGTTTACCGATCATCTGTTCAGGAGTGCGTTTGCAGACCATTTCGGCGGGTTCGACCTGGCGGTGGCTCCGTTCATCGCCAGCAAACGGGATCACCGCATCAAGAGAAAGGACGTCAAAGACGTTCTTCCAGAAAAAAATACCCGCATGCCGGTTGTCCCTCAGATTCTGAGCAAAACCGCAGCGGATTTCATCGTTCTGGCCAACTACCTGTATGACCTGGGGTATGACACCGTCAACTGGAACCTGGGCTGCCCCTATCCCATGGTGGCCAATAAGAAACGGGGCTCCGGCATGCTGCCCTACACGGACCGAATTCGGACCTTTCTCGACAGGGTCATTCACGAAATCCACGGGTCGCTTTCCATCAAAGTACGGCTTGGATGGAAAGAAAACGCCGATATTTTCAGGCTGCTGCCGGTTATCGATCAATACCCTCTATCGGAAATCATCATTCATCCCCGAACCGGTCTGCAGCGTTACGAAGGGCCTGTCGATTTGGACGCCTTTGAAGATTGCCTGGCCCTTATACGCCACCCGGTGGTTTACAACGGGGATATCCGAACGGTTGGCGATTTCAGGCGGCTTTCCCGACGCTTCAACCGCGTTCATGCATGGATGATAGGACGCTGGTGCCTGGCCGATCCCTTTCTGCCGGGTCGCATTACAACGGGTGCCGATGATATTCCGGATAAAATCTATCGGATGCAACGGTTTCACGAGGCCCTGTTTGAGGCCTACAACGGCGTTCTAGAGGGTCCTTCCCACGTGTTGAACAAGATGAAAGGACTCTGGCGCTATTTTTCACTGCCCATCGAAGACTGCAGAAAGACAATGAAAAAAATCACAAAAACGCGCCGGCCGGATCAGTACCTGGAGCGGGTAAATTTGTTTTTCGGGACGGAAGCGAAATTGCGCCAGCCGAAGGCGGACCTTTCGGCCTGAAATGCTTTCCTTGTAGTGAAATCGGTGTCACCCATTAAAGCGACTCTTTTATAATATCAGAAAATTATTATATCAAATATACCTTTATTTGTGGTTATATGCAGCATGATTATGATAAGATTTCTCAGTCCCATAGATGAATCCGGCCGTTCACTGAAATGGCAAATTAAGCGGTTGTATGGGTCAGGTGTGAGGAACTGAGGGACAAACTGCGGGAACTGGAGGGGTTTGTTGGTTATGCGCCGCGAGATAATAAAATGGAATGGATTAAGGATGATTTCCTCATAACCGATGATCTTCACAAAGTCGATCTTGATATCACGTATCAACTTTTGAGAGAGACTTATTGGGAACATCGCCGTTCTCGTGATGTTGTTAGCAGGATGGTAAAATATTCACTGTGCTTTTCATTATTGCATGAAAATAAGCAGATAGGTTTTGCTCGCGCGGTCAGCGATTATACTGTATTTTCGTGGATAGCAGACGTGGTTATTCATCCAAGACATAGAGGAAAAGGTTTGGGGAAATGGATGCTCTCATGCATTATCGAACACCCAAAGATACGGCTGACCCAGATGGTTTTACAAACAGGTGATGCACACCTCCTATATGAAAAATATGGTTTTAAACAGAATACTGCCTTAATGAGCAGATCACCAGAGGGCGTATAACAAGGCGCTTGCTCCTGATTACAGGGGCCGGGCCGCTTAAAAATTTTGAGGTTATAGGATCATGCTTCATCATTAACCGCCTATTATTAAAAGGCAAACTGCGCTAACTGCGGAGTTTGTTGGATAAAATCATAAAGGGGAAAATATGGCAGAGGGAAAAATTGAAAAATTGGCCGTATTAATAGATGCAGACAACGCCCAACCTTCTA
>CAZDAB010000009.1:0-19239 GCA_964502855.1 uncultured Desulfobacteraceae bacterium
TTAGCGCCCATAATAAAGTCTGCAATTCCAGTTTCGTTGAAGACGTATGCTCAAACCGCCTCACCTTCACGCGCGCTCTCAACGAATCCAATGAAAGTTCACATTCAGACACAGCGAGGTAAGCCCCATATCCAATATTTGACTGAGTATTTACACTTCCATCCGTAAGAAGCATCAGTTCATCCACAAAAATATTCCTTTGATTTTATAATATTTTTAGTCGTCTTTTTCAGGAGGCTTGAGTTTAAATTTAAAAATTAGCAAAAATGCAATCCCAATGACACCAATAAGTCCCGCTTTTCTCATACTTTCTGGACTGGCATATCCATAAAGGGCCTTAAAATAGTAAGCGTAACGAGGATCTGTCTGCCAAGAAGATCGAATGTCCGCGGCCGACAGCTCGTTCCTACCGGTCTTCCGGAAGGCCTTGGCTCGAGTTCGATACGCATCCGCAATGTTTCGTGGATCTCCACCAAGCTTAATAGCCTTGGTTGAATCCATAATAGTTAGGTCATAATCGCCACTGAGAAAATGAGCTTCTGCTCGATTGGAATAGGCGCTTGCCTGTTTGGAATCTATTTGGATTGCACGTGTGAAATTGTAAATGGCTGATGGGTAGTCTCCGCTTTTAAGATAACCCATTCCCAACATCCGATAGGCTTCGGCTTTTGGAGGTGAAAGTTTAATATAAGTCTGAAAATCTTGAATAACATCGTCAAATTTTCCCTGAAAAAAATAGAGCATCCCTCGTTTTTCATAAACCTCCGTCAGGTTTGGAGCCAACTCCAATGCTTTGGAAAAGTATTTGATCTTCGTGCGGGTTAATGTACTTTTAAGGCCAAGGTTAAAGTAGTCCGTTGCATTTTCACCATAAACAGAAAGCGCTGACAGCATAAAAAATATCAGATAACAGATGACTTTTCTCTGCATACACTTACCTTTTTGTTACTCTTAATTTTGAATCACTCGTCCTCAAAATTGCAGCTTTTACAGCGAGTTCCTGAACAACGATGGTGAAATGGGGAACTTGCTCTTGCCTTCCCTGTTTTTTTGTTATCTGGAAAGCATGGCTCTCATCATATCGCCGGCGTTTTGAGCATGATCCGCAATAGAGCCGATTATTTCAGCCAGCCTGACCAAATGAAATATGGTAACGGCATCGGCCCCCATGTTAAAGACCTTTTTTTTAATAATATCCTCGAAGTTATCGGCATCGTGTTCTTGCCGGCGTAATTTGCGAATGATATCTTTAACGATAACTCGTTGATCTTCGGAGTAAGTTTTAAAGTACTTTCTTGCTTCAGCAACCATGGTGCTTAACTCTTCAATGGGAGCTATAACCGCATCTACCAATTGAGCAAAGTCCTTTTTAAGCTCTTCCGGAATCTTTGTTTCGCTCCTGTAGGAAATCCAGTCGAGTGTATCTTCCACGGCATCAAGAACACCGTCCTGTTCTCTTACATACCTGAACACCAGAAAATTAGATATGGGCATCATGGTTTCTTTTGGAATATGTCCCCGGATGCGGCGCTTGATGGTATCTGCTTCTTTTTCCAGCCGGATAATTTTATCTCTAAATTCTTCAAACGTGTTACATTTGGCCGAAAAATGACATTCCATGGCCTGCTGAAAAGTCCAGGCGCATTCCTTGACTTTTTCCGCATGTTCCTGAAGACCTTCAAACGGCGAAGTCATAAACATTTTAAAAAATGGTACGCGCATGGGCGTCTCCCTTTATAAAAAGAATTGCAGAATCTTAAATATGACCATACTGGTAACCGCAGAAGCAGGCACCGTTAAAATCCAATATAACATAATTTTAAAAACAATGCTAAAATTAACCGCTTCGACGCCACGTGCAATGCCTATTCCCATAACTCCGCCCACTGCGGCATGAGTTGTGGATACGGGCAGTCCCATTTTCGAAGCTACAAGAACCGTTGTGGCTGTTGCAAAATTTACTGAAAAACCTCGGGTATTACTGAGAGTAGTAATTTTTTTGCCCATGGTTTCCATGACCCGGTGACCGGCCATTGCAATTCCACCGGCAATACCGATACCGCCAAAGAGCAGGAGAAAAACCGGCACCGGTACTGTGGCGCCGACACTACCTGTTTTGACCAGAAAATAGATTACAGCAAGAGGGCCGATGGCATTGGCCACATCATTTGCTCCCTGTGCCAGAGCAACATAGCAGGCTGTCCCGATTTGAATAAACCGAAATATCTCTTCTGCACCCTCAAGGTTGCTTCCTTTAACAAAGCGTTTTAATAGTTTCATCCCGGCGAATCCAAAAAAAAATGCTGTAATGAATGCGATAATCAGGGCGTACGACCCCTTGATACACAGATTCTTTCCCAGAGGCGTCTTAAACAGAAATGATAAAACAACTATGAAGACGGTGGCGCCGATGAAAAAGGGGGATAATTTCAGGGACCAGATAAAAGCATTTTCTTTGGAGAGAATTAATTTTAAGATAATTTTGAACAATAAATAAGAGATTACAAGACTGAAGATAGGGGAAATGATCCAGCTCAATACAACCATAGCGAGTTTTATCCAATTAATGACTGAAAATCCGCCGGCTATGATTCCAAAGCCGGTCATAGCACCAACAATCGAATGGGTTGTAGAAACCGGTAAAGATTTCCAAGTGGCAAAATTGACCCACAAGGAAGCAGCCAGCATCGCAGAAAGTGCGCCGATAAGGACCTGATGAGGATCGGTTAGAATATCCGTCGAGACAATACCTTTACGGATTGTATTGGTAACATGGGAGCCAATAAATACGGCACCGAGGATATTCAATATTACGGCTATAAATACGGCCTGACGAATTGTAATAGCCTTGGCCCCTACAACCGGGGCCATGGAGTTGGCGACATCATTGGCACCGATGTTCCAGGCCATGTAAAACCCAACAATGTAACCCAAAATCAGGACATAAAATTCTTGAGGCATTATTAATTTAAATGATTTTAAATTATTGTATCAAATCAGAAACCATCGGCAGATACGCCAACACCTTTTATGCCTTAGACGGCAACTGCCCCCCAATTCTACATTTTTGATCCCTCTAATTCTTTAAGCTGCTTTTTTGTAATTATATTAAAAGATGCCGGCAGCTTAAACTGCGTTAGCAATTTATGGCAAAGATACGACTTGCCTTTTTCAACAAAAAAACGATATTAATTTGATACGCTCTTGCCATAACGTTCGGAACCCCTATCACAAAATCGGTGGAAAATACAAAAGATAATCCTAAGTTGAGCAATTTTTTGCAAAGAGATGTGTTGAGATCTTGATGCCAAAGCCGGCGGCGTTTCTCTGGGAATCGATGCCGCAGCCAAGATGATTGGTGTTGATAGAAAAGGCACCTCGCAACATCAGCCCCGGAATGACCGAGTTTTCTGACACCAATCCACGACAGTGCACGCTTGGCTTTCACCGCGCCTTGGGCTCGTGAGAACCGCCGGCCCGCCGCCCATGCTCCGTATTAATCCTCCGCCGACCAATTCCGGCCCTGATCCATACCTTTTTTAACGTATCGCAGATAATTCTTTCTGAACGCAAACATCAGCCGGTGTAAACGCAACGTTATCTTAAAAACGTCTATAAAATTAGATAGTTTTATATCGCTCACAAAATCGAGTTGACAGGTGACTGAAAAGATCATAATATGACCTTATAGTCGATTTTTGACTTGCCAGTCACCCAAAAAAAGGAAACACCGCATGCCGGGGCGCAAAGCAGAGCGAAAACGCCTTTTCAATCAGATGGTCCGAACGGATATCCAGAAGGCTGTCAGAAACCTTGTGACGCGTACCGGGATCCGTCGCGTCACCATGGATCAAGTTGCCACCGAAGCCGGGGTGTCCAAGGGATGTCTCTACCTTCACTTTCGGAGCAAAAAGGAACTGCTGGAATCCGTGAAAAAGGCCTGTTTTGAGCCGCTTGTCGATCAACTCCAAAACATCCTCAATGGGCCGCTTGCGCCGGACCAAAAGATTGAGAGTTTCGTGCGCCGGATGTTGGATTACTTTGATGAAAATCGTGTCCTTTTCCGGTTTCTTTTGGAGGAACGTGAGATTGCCCAGTCCCAGGCGAATCGCCATAAGAGCAGCCGTTACCGCAATATTGTGGAAAGGATTACGGGCGTGCTCAACCACGGCGTTGCCGCAGGCTTTTTTCGCAACCTTGAATCCAAAAAAGTGGCGTCCATGTTTATCGAAGCGATAATTGCCATGGCTGCCCGGCGCCTTCTGGATGAAGACCCCGGACCGGTGGAAGAGGATACCCGCCTTCTGATCCAAGTCTTTTTAGGGGGCATTGCGCTGAGACCTGAGCCATGCTGAGAGGATGGATGGGCGATCAAGACAAAAACCGGACAAAACATGGGATGGGTGTTTGCGTCGGCGTACTGCTCGCTACTGTCTTGACCCTGTCCGGGTGTGCTTCGGAACTGCCCAGAATCTGGAAAACGCCGGGAACGTCCGTATCGGCGGCAGTGCCGTGGGTACCGCCACCGGAAGCAGTGCCGGATTCCTCTCATACAACGACACCCATGACGCTGCCAGAGGACATCCTCAAAGCCGGCCGGTCCTTAAGTCTTCTCGATATCGTGGATATCGCCCTGCGCAACAACCCCGAAACGGCTGCCGCCTGGGCTCAATCCCGGTCCGCCGCGGCCGCCTATGGCAGTCAGAAAGGCACGTATTATCCGCAGGTCGGGGCAACCGCCGGTACGAGTTACCTCCACAGCTATACGGAAAATGGTGAGACCTCTTACAGCCAGCGAAACGCTTTGGCTGCATTAGAACTCAACTGGCTCATTTTCGATTTCGGGGGACGTGAGGCATCTTTGGACGAAGTCCGGGAAGCCCTTATCGCTGCCGACTGGTCTCATAATTCGGTAATCCAGAAGGTCATCCTTGAAGTGGAAAAGGCCTTCTATAGCTACGTTACCGCCAAAGTTCTGATCGACGCCCAACAGGCCACCTACAGGGAGGCCCAAACCAATCTGGCTGCCGCCAAGGACCGTCACCATGCAGGTGTGGCCACCATCGCCGATGTGCTGCAGGCCAAGACCGCTCTGGCCCAGGCCAAACTGGGGCTGGACACTTTGCAGGGACAAGTACAAACCACACGGGGCGCCCTGGCGACAGCCATGGGCCTGGCGGCCAATACGCCCTACGATATCGGTATCCCGGCAGGAAAGATTTCCATCAGGGAAACCCTGGAGCAAGTGGACGCATTTCTTGCGCAGGCTGAGAAGCAGCGCCCGGATCTTGCTGCTGCGCGCGCCCAGGCCAGAAAAGCCGGCGCCCATGTTCGCAAGGTGGAGGCCGAGGCCTATCCTTCCATCAAGGGAACGGCCGGTTATGGGAACACTTACTACGGAAAAACTGATTTATATAAGGACAACTACGGCGGCGGCCTGCAGCTCAGCGTTCCGATTTTTACGGGCTTTTCCCAACGCTATAATGTACAACAGGCACGGGCTGACGAGGAGACGGCCCGGGCCCGCCTGAACAGTCTCGAACAACAGGTGATGCTGGAAGTGTGGACGAGCTATTACAATCTCAAGACCGCCGAACAGCGTGTTCAAACCAGCGAGGATCTGTTCAATAGTGCCACCGAATCCTACCATGTGGCCCTGGGGCGTTATAAAGCCGGTGTCGGCAGCATCCTGGACCTTTTGTCGGCACAGAGCGCCCTCGAAGGCGCCAGGGCCCAGCGGGTTCAAGCCAAATCCGACTGGTTTGTGTCGCTGGCTCAGTTGGCACATGACACCGGAACCCTAAACATATTAGGCAGCGGTGCCCTTGAGAGGGTTCCCATTACCATGGAAAAGGAAAAAAAACCATGATATCTTTTTGCCGGTTGATGATTTCCGGCCCGAAATCTTCCGGGGTGCTCCATAGCCTTGTTAATTTAATGACAGTTGTGATCGGAATTTTCATGCTGATATCCTGTTCCGGGAATGCCGAAGGTGAACGCGTCACGCCGGCCGCTCCCGTGACGGTCAGCGCCGCCGTCATAAAAGACATGCCGGTGGTTCTCAGGGCGATCGGGACCGTGGAACCGTACAACACGGTGGACGTGCGGGCGCGGGTTGCCGGTGAAATCACCCGAATCGCTTTTAAAGAGGGGCAGGACGTTTCCCATCAGGATTTGCTCTTTACGATTGATCCCCGCCCCTACCAGGCGGCGCTGGAAGGGGCTCTGGCCGACCTTGCGCGGGACAAAGCTAGGCTAAAAAGTGCCCGGGAAGACGTGCGGCGCTACGCCGAACTTATCGCCAAAGACTATGTGACCTCCCAGGCCTACGATCAGATGGTGGCGAATGCGGATGCGCTCAAGGCGACCGTGGCCGCCGATGAGGCGGCCGTAAAAAGTGCCCGGGTCAACCTGGACTACTGTACGGTGCGGGCTCCCATCACCGGTCGCACGGGAAACCTTCTGGTGAAGCTTGGAAACGTAATCAAGGCCAACGAGCAGCCTGTCATCACCATCAACCAGATCATGCCCATCTATGTGAGCTTTGCGGTTCCGGAAGAATACCTGGCCGATATCCAACGTTACGCCGGCGAGGGAACCCTTGGCGTAGAGGCTGCCTTCCGCAATCAGCAGAAGCATCACTTTAGGGGAGAACTTGCGTTTATTAACAACAGGGTCGACGGATCCACCGGCACGATTCTGTTGAAAGCCACGTTCTCCAATCCTGAGAAGGCCCTTTGGCCGGGACAGTTCGTGAACGTCAGCCTCAAGCTCGCCACCAGTCTGAGTGCCGTGGTTGTGCCTTCCCAGGCCATACAGCGAGGCCAGCAAGGGGAATACGTGTTCGTGGTCAAACCGGATATGACCGTGGAATCGCGCGGGATTCAACCGGGTCAGGAGCTTGACGGGGAAACGGTGATCCGCAAAGGGCTTGATGCCGGCGAGCAGGTGGTGACAGACGGCCAGCTGCGCCTGTTCCCCGGCGCCAGGGTGGCCCTGGCAAGCCCGCCGGCATCATCATCAGGAACCGGCAATCCATGAAAGGACTCTCCGACATATTCATCCAGCGGCCGGTGATGACGACCCTTGTCATGCTGGGCTGCCTTCTTTTCGGAATCATGGGCTACCGCCTGCTTCCGGTGAGTGACCTGCCCAACGTCGATTTTCCCACGATTCAGGTGACGGCTTCCCTGCCCGGGGCCAGCCCGGAAACCATGGCATCGGCCGTGGCCACACCGCTGGAGAAGCAATTTTCCACCATTGCCGGTCTGGATTCGATGACTTCCTCGAGCCGGCTGGGCACCACCCAGATCGTTCTCCAGTTTAATCTGAGCCGCAACATCGACGCGGCGGCCCAGGATGTCCAGGCGGCCATCTCGGTCGCTCAAGGCAATCTTCCCAATGACATGACGGATCCGCCTTCCTTTAAGAAGGTCAACCCGGCGGACAAACCCATTATTTATTTTGCACTCACATCACCGACGCTGCCGCTTTCCGATCTTGATGAGTACGGGCAGACACTGCTGGCCCAACGCATCTCCATGGTGAGCGGGGTGGCCCAGGTGCTGGTTTACGGTTCCCAGAAATACGCAGTTCGCGTCCGGCTGGATCCCAACAGCCTGGCAAGCAAGGGCATCGGGCTGGATGAAGTGGCCCAGGCGGTGCAGCAGGCCAACGTGAACCTGCCCACGGGAACGCTGGATGGGCTGCACGTGGCCTACACGGTGCAGGCCACGGGGCAGCTACAAAACGCCGCCGCATACCTGCCCCTGATCGTTGCTTATCAAAACGGGAGCCCCGTTCGTCTTCAGGACCTGGGTGTTGTGATCGACAGCGTGGAAAACAACAAAACCGCGGCCTGGTATGTGGATGCCGCCCACAACGACCGTTCCGTGATCCTGGCGATCCAGAGACAGCCCGGCACCAACACGGTCAAGGTGGCCGGTGACGTGCGCAAGCTTGTTGCCACGCTTAAAACGTACATTCCGGCATCGGTTTCGCTGCATGTGCTTTATGACCGTTCCGTGCCCATCAAGGATTCGGTCAATGACGTGAAGCTGACCCTGGTGATAGCCCTGGTTCTGGTGGTTCTGGTCATCTTTCTTTTTTTACGAAACCTGTCGGCCACCGTCATCCCCAGCCTGGCGCTGCCCATGTCCATTATCGGCACCTTTGCCGTCATGTACTACTTAAGTTACAGCCTCGACAACCTGTCTCTCATGGCGCTGACGCTGTCGGTGGGGTTTGTGGTGGATGACGCCATTGTCATGCTGGAAAACATCGTGAGACACATTGAAATGGGGGAGGATCCCTTCAATGCCGCGCTCAAAGGATCCCGCGAGATCGGCTTTACCATCCTTTCCATGACCCTCTCTTTGGCCGCTGTTTTCATCCCGGTCCTGTTCATGGGCGGTATCATCGGCCGGCTCTTTCACGAGTTTGCCGTGACCATCGCGGTGGCCATCCTGATCTCGGGTTTTGTGTCCCTGACGCTGACCCCCATGCTTTGCAGCCGATTTCTGAGGTCCCATACCGGTACGCGTCACAGTGCGATCTACGATGCTTCGGAACGGGTTTTCAAGAAAATGCTCGACATTTATGAAATCGGGTTAAAGTGGAGCCTTCATCATCGCCGCCTGACCATGATTTTTTCAGGGATCATCCTCTTGGCAACGGTTTACCTTTTCATAGCGATCCCCAAAGGCTTCATTCCCAATGAGGATCGCTCGGCCATCTTCGCATTTACCCAGGCTGCCGAAGGCATTTCCATCGATGCCATGATGGAGCACCAGCAGGCCGTGGCCGAGGTGATCCGGCAAAACCCCAACGTGGAAAGTTTCTTCTCGACCGCGGGAGCCAGAGGCTCCACCACCAGCAACACCGGCATTGCCTTCATGCATCTTAAACCTCGGTCCGAGCGAAAATTATCGGCCGACCAGGTTATCGATCAGCTCCGTCCCAAACTGGCAACGATCCCAGGGATCAAGTCTTTTTTGCAGAACCTTCCGCCCATCCAAATCGGAGGACGACTGACCAAGGCCCAGTACCAGGTTACCCTGCAAGGCTCGGACACGGCGGAGCTTTATAAATACGCCCAGATCATGGAAGAAAAAATGCAAGGCCTGGAGGGCTTTCAGGATATCACCAGCGATCTGGAGATAAAAAATCCCCAGGTGACCGTCGAGATCGACCGGGACAAGGCCTCGGCCCTGGGCGTGACGGCGGAGGCGATCGAGAACACGCTTTACTACGCCTACGGTTCCCGGGAGATTTCGACCATTTACACCCCGAACAACACGTATCAGGTTATTATGGAGGTGGAGCCGCGCTTCCAACGCGACCCTGGGGCCCTGTCTTTGCTTTACGTCCGTTCCCGGGCCGGGCAGCTTGTGCAGCTGACGAGCGTGGCAACCATCACCCAGGGTCTGGGCCCCCTTTCCATCAACCACACGGGCCAGGCGATTTCAGTGACGCTGTCTTTTAACCTCGGACCTGACTATCCATTGAGCAAGGCGGTCAGCCAGGTGGAAAATCTGGCCCGCAAAACCCTGCCGGCCACCATCAGTACGAGTTTTCAGGGAACCGCCGAAGCCTTCCGCTCTTCGGTGAGCGGCCTCGGTCTGCTGTTGCTGATGGCCATCCTGGTGATTTACATGGTGCTCGGGATCCTCTATGAGAGTTTCATCCATCCTGTCACCATCCTTTCGTCCTTGCCCTTTGCAGGCTTCGGCGCACTGGTCACGCTGCTGATCTTCCGTATCGATCTTAGCATCTATGCCTTTGTGGGCATTATCATGCTGGTAGGGCTCGTCAAGAAAAACGGCATCATCATGATCGATTTTGCCCTGGAAGCTGAACGGAAAGAGGGCAAAGGGCCGGTGGAGGCCATCCACGAGGCCTGCATGGTTCGGTTCCGGCCCATTATGATGACCACGATGGCCGCCCTTATGGGGACGCTGCCTATTGCGCTGGGACTTGGTGCGGGGGCCGAATCCCGTCAGCCTTTAGGGTTGGCGGTTGTCGGCGGGTTGCTCTTTTCCCAGTTTCTAACCCTTGTGGTGACCCCTGTTTTTTATGTTTACATGGACGATCTCCAATCCTTTATATCGCGGCGATTCAAAAGACACGGTAAAATTCCCGGCCCGGAATCCAGCTACCCATAACGCCATGATGTTGGCACCCAGGAAGATTGTTACATTTAAATGTTCCGGTAAGTTGAAGGATAAGATTCTTAGATAATTTAAATCAATAACTTTGGGTCTCCTCAGGGCAATTTTTGGAGGTTTTCATCAAAGAATGATGTTTTCAAATCGAACCCGTGAATGGCTTCTTCTCTAACTGTTTTTTTAGCTGGAAATATTCTATTTCCAACTCATTGCTTCTTTTCTCTAACTGTTTGGATATTCGAGTAATTTTCCGTCAGATAACTCCATCGTTGTATCGGCAATCCGCTTGACCTGATCCAGGTAATGCGAGACCATCAAAAGTGTACACCGCTCCTTCAGGCTGAGCATTAGTTCTTCGATGACGGCACCGGCATTGGCATCCAGGGATGATGTGGGCTCATCCAGCAATAAAATCTCCGGCCCAAGGGTCAGGGCCCTTGCAATGCAGAGTCGCTGTTGCTGACCACCGGATAGTGCAAAGGCATTGTCCGTTAACCGGTCTTTGACTTCTTCCCAGAGAAAGGCTCTCTTCAAGGCTGTTTCAACTTTCCCGGAAATGATGTTCTTGTCTTTCATGCCTGCCAATTTTAACGGAAACGCAACATTTTTATATATGCTCATGGGCAGGGGATTGGGAACCTGAAAGACCATTCCCACCAAACGCCTCAATTGGGAAAGTGGATAGGACGGATCATATATTTTGTGGAATCGATCACCAAAGCGAATCTCCACCCTGCCTTCCATCCTGGCTTCGGAAATGCTTTCCCACAGACGGTTTAAAGTCATCAGGAACGTAGTTTTACCCTTTCCCGAAGGGCCGACAATGGCCGTAATGGTGTGTTCCGGAAAGCCTGCTGTAATATTATTTAAGACCCGATGCTCGTTGTAGAAAAAAGAAAGACCGTCAATTTTTATTTTTATCTCATTATCCATAAACCGGTTATCAGAAAAAAACAGAATTCTTATTATAAGATTTTCTTAAAAGTTACTTCATTGCCTGTAAAGCGCGTGATAAGCTAGGCGGTGTTTAACAAAGAATGCCACCGTAAACAGCAGCCCGCAGATAACCAATAGAATTATCGCAGCGCCGTATCCGCTCAAAAGCTCTTGTTTATTAGAATATTGGGAGGAAATATAGTAGATATAAAACGGGAGCGCCTCGTAATTTGAAAAAACGGACTTTGGGACCCCCACCATAGTTACAGCGCCGGTGAGCATGATCACTGCCGTATCCTCAGCGCAGCGGCCAATGGACAGTATAACACCGCTGGCCATACCGGAAAGGGATCTGGGAATCAGCACATAAAAGATATTTTGCAGTTTGGTTGCGCCCAGCGCCGGTGCTGTTTGCCGTATATCTTCAGGGAGATTTTCCAGAGAGATCTGAGTAGTGCGAATAAGGTAAGGCAAAACCAGAAAAGCCAGGGACAGAGCAGATATTAACAGGCAAGGATAAATCCGGGAGGAAAAATAATTATGCAAAAATATGGCCACCGAGAACCCGAACAGTCCCACCACTATAGAAGGAATTCCGGCCAGCACATCGAAAAACAGGCTAAAAACTCTTTTTAGGACTCCCCGACAATATTCCGCCATGTAGATGCCGGCCGCAATCCCTATGGGCACCGCAAAGGAAACGGACAAAGCCACCAGTGCGAAGGTGCCAACGATGGCCGGGAATAGACCATCAAAGACCTGTTTGCGAAACAAAAGGGCATCCACGGGATCGGTTTCTCCGAATATGAGCGTAACGTTTATCGTACCGAGGCCGTTTATAAGCAAGTACCCGACGATACAAAAAACAGTTCCCAGAAGAACCATAGCGCAAATCCATGAAAATCCTGCCACGACTTTTTCCAGCACACGATCCATCATTTTTTTCTCCAGAACTTCGAGTCAATAGATCGAACCGATAAAGCAATGAAGGTGGTGAAGAGATAAAGGATGATGCCGCAGGCGAAGAGCGTCTTAAATTCCAGACTCTCAAAATCAGCGGCGATAATCAAGGCAATATGTGCGGTAAGGGTTCTGGCCGAATCCAGCACCGAATCAGGAATCGCCACTGCATTTCCCGCAACCATCAATGCAATCATGGTATCCCCCATAGCCCTCCCCAGGGCCAGTATCAGTCCCGTCAAGACCCCCCGCCATGAATAGGGAAGAATAACATACAGAATTTTTTGAGCTTTATTTCCTCCCAATGCATCTACCGCATCCAGAAAAGGTTTGGGCACTTGATCAAAGCTATCCGAAAAAAAGAGAATCATGGTGGGGGAAATAAGAATTGCCAAAAGCAAGGATGTGGAAAGAATGCACATTCCTGACCCGCTTTCAAATACCTCACGGATTACGGGAACCAGAAGGAAAATACCCACAAATCCATAGATTACTGTAGGAATTCCCGTCATTATCTGAACGGTTTTTTTCAGGATCCGGCCTAATCTTTTGGGCCCGAGCACACTGATGAATGCGGAACACCCTAAACATAAAGGAAAAGCAAAACCCAAACCCAGAAGGGCGATAGATAGGGTGCCCACGATCATGGGATAGATGCCAAAAATACCGTGATCCGGCAGCCAGGGTTTTGAAAGAAGCTCGATAAATTGGCCTCCCTTAAACAAAGGGAAACCCAAAATTACCATGAATCCGAAGATAAGGACGGTCACTGAAAGACTCAGTACTGCTGCAACCCAAAAGAATTTTTCTGCAAAGCGATCAATAACCTTCATTATTTAACAGGAATAAACCCTTTATCCGCTGAAAGTTGCTGACCTTCAGGGCTAAAAAGATATTCGATAAACTTTTTTACGAGACCGGAGGGTTCTCCTTTTGTGTTGCTATAAAGACCACGGGCAATCTTATACTTGCTCTTTTTCACATTTTCCAGGGTGGGTACCACCCCGTCCAGTGCAACCGGAGCCACACTCTCATCGATATGACCGACAGACACGTACCCGATGCCATAGGGGTCACTGGATATGGCCGATTTCATGGCTCCATTGGAGACAACAAAATTCGCCTTGTCAGTAATCTCTCCTTTGTCAATGGCCTTTTTCCAGAATACATCTCTTGTACCGCTGGCCTTGTCCCGGGTATAAACATTAATGGATTTGTGTACACCGCCGATGCTTTTCCAATTACCAATTTTCCCGGAAAAAATATCAACGAGCTGGGCTTTGCTTAGTGCTTTTACCTTATTCTCAGGATTTACAACAACACCGACCCCGTCAATAGCCCATTTAAACATTTTCAACTGATAGTCATTAATCTCCTTATCGGTGGGTTTGCGGCCGGAATTTCCGATATCCACAAGTCCCTCACCCACCTGCTTGATGCCGATCCCTGATCCGCCGCCGGCAATACTGATCTGAATGTCGCTGTTAAAGGTCATAATCCGTTTGCTTGCTTCTTTCATCACGGGAATGTGTGCGGTACCGCCGGAAATTTTCAGGGTTCCTTTTTCTCCCATAAATGCATCCAAGTCACCCGCCTGGACTGTAGAAACAAGAGTAAAAGACAATGCTAAAATTAAAGATGCCTGTACACAGCCGATCCGAAAAAGTTTTGCCTTCATAAAATCCCCTATAATTTAGTTGAAAAAAGATGCTTTCATAAATTCATCATTAATATTACCGGGCAATCTCTTTAAATTTGGATGGTTATCACAAACATAACGGTCAAGTCAAATTGGTTTTCTTAATAGAAACAAGGGGTAAGAATAGGAATAATCGATATGTAAAAAGGGCACGAAATTGAAATTACGCGTTTATAGTCTTTCAGGGACAAGGATTGATCGACGATCGGTTTTTGACCTCTAGTGGCCGCCCGACTCACAGCGGACTTGATCAGTTCGAGGTACTTGCCAACCTCCGTTGCCGTCAGGCCCGGATCCCGAATCGCCCAGCCACAGCAAGGCACCCGGCGCATCTATTCCGGCTTGACGTGGCATGTGACTTTATTACCGCAACCAAATGAAAAAGAAACGCCTAAATTCATCCCCGTCCCCTTTTAATGGCAAATAAATTTTACATGGGACATTGTGTATATATAGGAGCCATAGAATCGTCATTACAGCAAAGCCGCAGTCCCAGTAAAATTTAATACCAGCGTAATTACAACATCCTACATATTACACTCAAATGTAATGACACTTCTGTCAAAGCGTCCATCCAGTGTAATTAAAACTACAGGAAAATAGAGCGTTAGTAATAGGAAAAACAGTGTATTCCAGAACTGGAACATAAGTATGCGGAGACAGACGGTAGGACTATTACGATCTATTTATACTACAAAATATCGCATACGCAGAATTCTGCGGAAGCGATTTAGGATATCCACCTGTCTTTTATCAAAAGCTATGATCGTCCAAACCTGGGAGACCGTCCAATGATCGTCCGTTTTAACTTACTGATTTTATAGTGTCTAGACGATGTGGACGATATGGACGATGATTTGCAAGCATATTTCTTCACCCTCAATCCCAGCCAGACGGAGAAAGTTCAGAGTAGGAGGTGAATATTGCTGATTCAGAATTCTGCGGAACCGATTTTACAGCGATATCAAAAATAGTCGGGATGGTTTTGTCCGTTAGACCGTCATTAGTATCGTCATTTTCAACTTACTGGGAATTAAACAGATTCTGATAATGACGACGATGACGATGGTTTAAGCATAAATATTTTCCATATGTATGGAAACCGTATTTCCGCCCGCCGTCTTTATTGTAATCTTCAAAATGGAGCAAGTTGGTTCCGGGGAACTTTATCGTTCAAACCTGCTTTAATCATTCAATTACCGGCCAAGGTTTAACGAGATATCGGATTGATATCCAAGAAATACACGGAACTGCTATAAATAGCAGCTATCACAACTCTCAATAATCCAAAGGCAGGGCCAAATTTGACCCTGCTTCTAATAGAGTCTCTCTTTTCCTATATTGGATGTATTAGCGCGGATATTATTTTTGTCTCAATATTTTAAAAACGGTTTGTTGAATGTCAGACGTTTCTTTTTATTAAAAAATAAGTGTGTCATTCTGCTTGCATAAAACATTTCCATTTGTCTGCGTGTCTCCTTTTAAATAAAAGACAAGACCATCCGGAAACGAAAAAGATCTGTTTCAAACAGGATGAGCACCTTAGATGCCTATACCTTTAACAAACAAGCGATTACAGAAGTAATCGACTTGATCTGATGACAAAATCTTGACGCATCTATGCCGATGGTTTGATGACGTCAAGTGTGAGCTTGGTATTAACGGTCTTTGTCGAGATTTTCTCCGCCGGCCCGGAAGTTCCGACAGTCACTCGCGTGTCGTCCAATCCGGCGGTCGTTTTTAGCTCCTTTATGATTCCTTCCGCACGACTCAGAGCGAGTTCCTTAAGGTCATTGTCGGTGAGCGGCTCCAGTTTTACCAGCTCTTTGAACATCGCCTGGTAAAAGGCGGTATCGGAACTTGCCCAACCGATAACCGCCATGGCGAAATTTGTCCGTTTGGCCTTCTTGCCGGTTGCTTTTTCGTACTGTGTTTCGAAGTCGGCGATGGCGGTGTCTCCACTGCGCGTTTCCAATAGCTTTTCCAGAGCTTTTTGCGTCTTTGCGCTATCGAATGCGATCGGTCCCGGATCCTCTTCGGGAGCGAGCTTAACGCCCATCTGTTTAGCAAGAGCATTCCGTGTACGCTCGGTACGCAACGCTTCACCATCCATTTTAGGGTCAAAACGACCCTCTACTATCAGCCGCAGTTGGGGTCGTTTTTTGAGAGCTTCCCAAACCGCTGTTAGTTTTTCCTGCTCCGGGGGCAGCAGGCGGGCACTACCGGGATCGAAAGCGATGGCGTCCATCTGTTCGCCCTTGTCGCCAAAAAGGTTTCCCAGCGCTCGGAACGGTGCGGTTACAACTTTGGTGATCAGTTTGACGAATGCCTGCCAAATCACACGCCCGTATTTAAAATCCGGATGGTCCACGTTGCCACTCACCGGTACTGCAACATCGATTTTACCTTCGGTGTCCGTAAGGAGGGCAATAGCAAGATCCAGCGGCAGCCTAATCGCATCGGGCGCTTCCACCCGCTCGCCGAGTGTGAATTGTTCCAGCAATACTTTATTTTCTCCGAGAAGTTCGCTGTTCTGGACTTTGTATTCCAGGTTGAGGTTAAGCTTTCCGGATGCGATTTTCCGTCCGGCAAACGTTGCGCTGTAAGGGGAGAGCGGTTTCATCTCCACATTACGGAACAACACAGAAATATCAGTGAACGTTTTGGGTGTGAACGGACTCAAGCTACCCTTCACTGTGGAGAGACCATATTCGTCTACTCGGCCGTCAAACTTGACCGAGGCACGGCTCGTCGGCTCCGAAGAGATGCCCGTAACACCTCCGTTAAAATCAGTCACCTGGGTAGCGAAAGGCAGTACCAGGCTAAGGTCAGCAAAATCAACGACGCCTTTTTCCACGCGAACCCGATCGATGTTCACCGGAAAAAGTGCCCGATTTTCTTGCGACACGACGGCCGGAGACAGCGTTTGTGCCGTTTGCGGTTTTTTATCAGTGATCGTTGCATTCTGATCCCTTAGCACCTTGGCCAGATTTACGCTGTGGTCTTTAAAGATCACAACCTTTGCGCCAGGTTCCAGCAGCCTCACCTCCTCGATCTGCAAACGATTGGGCGACAGCCCAAACTTTATTCCATTCGCAGCCATCTCTTTCCATTCAAGAAATCGTTCCCCGGTGTCGGTTTCATTCAGCCTGAGATTGCCCAAGCTTACGGAGCCGTTAGCGCGCAATTGCGGACCGGATTTGGTAGAACGATACTTCACACGGGTCGACACAGAGATGTTGCCAGACTCGAGCGCAAGCATCGTGAACTTGGTTACGGCCGGATTCAGCGGCTTGATGTTTAACCCTATTAATTTCACGCGTGCGTCAGCATGGTCGCCGATCTGGCCGACCTGGCCACTGACACTTGCGCTTCCACCCTGTACAACCTTGAATGCAGTATTAAAGTCAATAGGTGTCTTTTTGTCGTTGGTGAGATTTTTTAACGACGCGCGGATATCTTTCAGACTATAAACGACATCCGGAACAAAGGTCCGGTCTTGCAGCGCCACCTTGAAGCCGTTTAACTCAAACGCATCAAGCCGAAACGACCAGGGCTTGCCCTCGGCCATCGCCTTTTTGCCTGCCTCGATAACTTCGCGCTTAATCAAGCCTTTGTCACCAGGGTTTAGAAATTCTACCAGCTGGATCCGCCCGTCTTTGTCGCGCACCATGCTTGTTTCGCCGCCGATGGCCTCCATCCGCGTGAGAGTAATCGCACGGTCGCCGATATCTATGCGGCCATCATCCAGAGAGAGCGTATCAAGCGCGATGAGGGGGATGCCGTCACCTGCCTCAGAAAGCGCAACGCGACTCAATTTCACTTTCATAGCGTCCACACTTGCTTTGACCGGCCCGGTGCCGACTTCTGCCGATGCCTTCAACACAATATTAATCCTGCCGACGACAAACGCCAGGGGGGTAGCGCGGCTGCGGTCTGTATAATCCACCGCAACGTTTTCGACTTTCACCTCTCCTGCCGTCAAGCGCCATGGCCGGTCGGCCGGCTCTGAGGCGCCAGGGACTGATGCCTTCACGTCCACGGGTTCTTGGTTGACAACGAGTTTCTGCCAGTCGAACACCCCCTTTTCATCCACCGATGCCGCGACCTTACCGTCACGCACGACGATGTTCGGAACCATGAGTTCCCGTGCTTGAAGGTCGAAATGCATGCCATCGGCTTCAATTGCTTTCAGGGCAAGCAAGGGGTTGTTCTTGCCATTTTCTGTAAGCAAAAGCCCCTTGAGTGCGAACTTCGCGTTCTGCAACACCAAGAGAGGGGTGCGCTCTTGATAATCGAATCGATAGCGGGTGCTGAAGTCCATTTCGCCCGAAGGCTCGGCAAGGTTCAATTCGTCCTGAGCGAATTTCCAGGCTGTGGCCAGCTTGAAACCAGCCATGCTTAACTCACCTTCGGAAAAGATAGGGTGTAAAGATATTTCGCCCCGCCAGCCAACCGTACCGCCGCCGGGAAGATCGGCCTTGACGGTGTAGGGGCCTTTGCGTTCCGGAAGGGTTGATATCTCATTAAATTCGAAATTAAGGGGTGAAAATGTCTCTGCAGCAGGAGTGGGATGGGAACGATCGCTGAAAGTGAAGCTGCCGTCAACGACCTGAGCGTGTTGCAACAGGAGTCGTGGCAGGCGATGATCGGTGGGAGGAGAACCTTCCGACTTGGGAAAGCTGTCAGCAAGATCTGCGAAATTAAGACGGCCGTTGTGCTGGATCTCGATGTACAACGACGGTCGTTCTATACGAATGTCGGCAAACGTCCATGCCCAGCGGAAAAGGCTTGAGAGCTCGAAGTCTACAAACAGCCGGCCGAAGCCAATAATTGGGCGATCATCCGCCTCTTGGAGTGCAAAGTCCTTTCCCTCAAAGGTGAATAGGAAGGGGTTGACGTGTACCTCGGCAATGGATGCTTTGCGTTTGAGCTTTTCCACAGCGTAATTGCTGACATAGCGTGTGACGATCCAGGGTGTCAGTAAAAAACCAAGTAGGGCATACAACACCACTGCCGCGACCCCGGCCAGCAACCAGCGGTTGAGAAGTATCTGACGCCAACGACTGGGGGCTGCCTCGGGACCGTTTGTGTCTGTAGTTCGGTCATGCATGGTTTACACCTCCCGCGACGCGCCGTAAACGGTGCTCTAATTTAGCAAGTCTTGGTTTCATTGTACAAATCCTCCTGGACCATTTTTCAACGTCGAAATGATATCACATATCATTAAAGAGTTTAATGAAGCGCTTTCTATAACTCAATCTGAACTCAACCGGACAATCATCCGGCGCGTCTTTGTGCCATATTGGGATGTTATGAAGCCGACTATATAAGAAGCCTATATGAAACAAAAAAGTGCCTAATTGTTACCAGCCATTAAAGATGATACCAAACTGTTAGATCATTATCATTGAAATTTCAGATATATTGAGACTATAGCACGAAAATGGATCATTTAAAAGCGTGTGCTTTCTTGCC
>CAZDAB010000010.1:0-19191 GCA_964502855.1 uncultured Desulfobacteraceae bacterium
GATTCGCCGCTACAGGCAACGGTTATGATTCTATCTGCCGCTTGAGGCGACTGGCCATTTCCATCCGTACACGGTTTTCCCCAGGAATCAAAAGAAACAAATTGAGAAGCCCCATAATTTACCGTTATGCCCGAAGGCAGTGTTGCCGTAGTGTCATCCTCTCCAGGCAGATACTCAGGAGTTTCATCACCACTCTTATAAAGCGAGTATGTGGATTCTCCTACAAATCTAATATACCATACGGCATTGGTATTCATGGCCCTCGACTGAGCATATCTCATGTGGGATTTTATCACCTCGGTCTGGGCAATCAGGTCAATATTGTCATAAATTAAACGGCTTACAACAACCGCACTAATGATGCCCATGATAAGCAAGACCACAATTACTTCAAGTAAAGAAAAGCCATCTTGCCAGACCCTGAGTTTTTTAAAACCTCTATTGATATTTTTTCGACCCATGATGGGTTTATCTCATAAATCATTATTTTTTCAATGCCATGCAAAAAAGACCCAATATTTTTACCCAGTGAAGCTTTTTTCTATTTCACCGGGGCCAGTATTCCATTGTTCCATCATTCCCTCCGGTGCGTAGGCTCTATGGGCCGGAGGCCAATTGTGAGCGAAGCGAGCTAACTTGTTTATAAACTTAGTCTGCAAAACTATAGGTTCCTACTTGCGCAGTTATGGCTATTCCCTGCACCGCGCTTACAGTAATTGTTACAGTCTGTGTTGTGCCTGTTCCTCCTGCGCAGATAAATGTAAAATCCCCCTCTGTGGTTGAGGCTACGGGGCAAGAGCCGGCTTTAAGAGTATTTGCAGCTGTCACTAAATCTGCACCATTGGCGGGTTTAGCGCCGCTATTATTTAACATATAATCCGCCAGAGCTACAGAAAGTCTGCCTTTTACTTCTCCTATCTGGCCCTGGGCTGTTTTTTCACGGGCTGAAGCGGTCACATCCAAATATTTGGGAATGGCAACTGCTGCCAGAATCCCGAGTACAATCAGAACCGCGATAATTTCGATCAGTGTAAAACCCTCTTCATTCCGTAGTAGATTCTTTTTCTTTTGCATTTTTAATTCCTCCTTTGGTTTGAATAATTAAATATAGCGAACTAATTTTTAATACAGCATATTTTATGCCAATAATTCATTGTCATGAAAGAAAGTTCTTTTTTTTTATCCGAAGTTATTTAATTATCCAAAGATTCCGAATGGCTATGATGGATGTACCCTTTGATTTTCGTCATGAACAGATGGTGATTTGTTACGGATATAGCGGATCATCATTTTTCTCGGCGAGTGGGTCAGGAGCGCTGTTTGAGGAGCGCCTGGATTGGCTTCCTAACTCGTATTTCTCTTCTTGGGGCCACTTTTGCGTTAAGTCACAGATATCGACGTGTAATCGATACAACGTCCATAAAATTTCTATTGGTCACCTCGTTTCCCTCTTAATCCTTACCCCTTAACCATGACATCTGAAACCAAATAGCCATAGCAATCTTAGCAAACAACAGTCTTGATTTACATCCGTGGTTACCTGTATGCCTCTGCCTGTTATTACTTCACTATCCTGGTCAGATCCCACATGGGCAAGAATATGGCCAGGGCAAAGAAACCCACCACCGCGGCCAGTCCGATGGTGAGCGCGGGACCGATGGCATCGGACAGTCTCTTCATGGCATAATCTACCTCATTATCGTAGTGTGCCGATATCTCGTAGAGCATTTCGTCCAGCCTGCCGGTTTCTTCCCCGATGGCCACCATATTGATTATCATGGGCGTAAAATACCTTGCAGACTTGAGCGGCCCGGAGATGCCGCGCCCCGCCTCAATCTTATCCCTTATTTGGTTAAATTCCCTTGAAATGGCGGCATTTCCGATGGTGCCGGAGAGTATTGTCAGAGAGTGAAGCACAGGTATCCCGCTGGCGTGCAATATGGCAAAAATGCTGGCAAAGCGGGACATGGCGGCCTTTAGAAAAAGGGGTCCAATAATGGGGATCATAATAAGCAACGAATCCCTGACATACCGGCCCGGATCGGTCTTAAAATAATAAATTAGAAAAACCATGCCACAAATTGCAGCTCCAAGAATCAGAAACCAGTAGCTGGCCAGGACATGGTACATGAGCAGGCATATTTTCGTTGGCAGGGGAATATCCAGCCCTGCACGAAGAAATATGCTTACGAATTTGGGGATGACAAAGGTCAAAAGCACAAAAAAGGCGATGCCCAGAAAGATAACTACGATCACGGGGTATTGTAAGGCGGATTTGATATCTGATTTAATCTTGTGCTCGTGCTCCAGGATATATATCATCCGGTCCATAACACTCGGCAGTGCCCCGCTTGATTCCCCGGCCTGAACCATATTACAGTATAGAGGCGAGAATACAGCGGGGTGTTTTCTAAAGGCATCATAAAGGGTGGAGCCTTCCTGGATGTCCAGGGCTATGGCGACAACAATTCTCTTAAGCCTTACATTTTCGGTCTGGTTTTCCAGTATCTGGAGTATCATGAGTATGGGCACTCCCGCCTTGATCATCGTTTTCAGTTGTTTGGTAAAAAGGATCAGATCCCCGATCTTTATCGGAGTCAATCTTTCCTTGATATTTGTCCAGGTGAAGCCCTGGGAACCCCTGACCTTTTCTGTGACCTTTAATGGGATTAATCCCCGCTCAGTCAATATGAGGGTTGCCATTTCCGAAGAATCGGCTTCAATCACACTGGAAACGGTATTGCCACTTTGGTTTATGGCCCGGTACGCAAATTTTGGCATATGGTATCACCACGCTGCATTAGCTCTGTAAAAAAGAGGGTGTCATCTTCCCATTGTGTAATAATACTCGATCCCGATACCATAGAGGGTGGTAGTTTCTTTATTGCTCTTTGGGCAGATCTTTCATCTGCAAATGCTTCTTTAAGAATTACGGCAAATCCTAAACCATCTCGCCTGTTCCAGTAAGGGATTATTCTCACAGGTGGCGCATTTTCCGGGTATTTCCTCCAGAACCGGTAGGCATCCTCTCTGAGGTTTAAGATTTTGAAATATTCCATGTCCGGTATTTCTTTCTTCTGCCAAATCTCCGCCATAATTATGGCGGACAGGTCCGTTTTGCTCCGACCGGCACCCACGTATTGCCTCATCAAAAAGCCCCCCGGAAGGCTGGTAATTATTCAGATGGCCTTGTTTTTTCTATTTTTTTCTCAGGGCTGTTCATCTGGTAATGCATTTGTTTTTTTAGAATATGGGGTGTAATGAATATGAGGACTTCCTCCATCTTATCGCTTTTATTTTTCCCTTTAAACAGATATCCCAAAACAGGGACATCCTTGAGTCCGGGCATTCCACTTTCGGAGTTAGAGTTTGTTTGCTTGGTGAGTCCTGAAATAACAATTGTCTCATTATCTTCCACGATAAGGGTTGTTTCTGTCTGTTTTTTAATGATAAAGGGATTTCCTTCCACTGCCCGTGTGGTATCAACCTCATCCTTTTTAATGGCTATCTTCATCTTTAAATTTCTTTCGTCAATCACGTGAGGCGTGATCTCCAGTCGAAGCACGGCCTCCTCAAACTTGACATCCGTATTACCCTCATTGTCTGTCGATACATATGGGACCTTTTCCCCGTTTTCGGTGAACGCCATCTGGTTATCAAGGGTGGTAATGGAGGGGCTTGAAAGAATATTGATCTGGCCATCCTCCTGAAGGGCTGAAAGCTGAACATTCAGGATACTTTTTCCTATATTCTCAAACACGAATCCTAAGGTCAGGCCGGTATCTCCGATGTCTGCCGGGAAATTGGCTGCTATCCCTGAGCCGGGGTCAATGCCTGTGCTCAGAGAATTCCCCAAAACCTCTCCGGTATTTGCCCCGGGTGTGATCCAGTAGTCTCCCGTATGATATAACCCACCCCACTGAATCCCCAAATTATATGCTGCTTCTCTGGTCGCTTCAACGATATGGGCCTCTATCAGGATCTGGGGTGTGGGTCTGTCCAGATCTTCAATCAGAGATATCATTCTTGCAATATCGGCCATGATAGCCTGAATTATCAAAGAGTTAGTATGTTCATCCACCATTATGGAGCCCCTGGATTTTTCCTCCTTGTTTTTGGTCAGGAATTCTTTTAGGTTTTCCTTCAGTTTAGTGGCATCAGCGTAATTGATGGTGACCACCCTTGTGAGCAATGGTTCAACACATTTTATTCCCAGCTCCAGGGCCTTTTGTTTCTCCTGAATGGCATTTAACTTCAGGTTGTGCTCCATATCTTCCACAGTCATGATACGGATGATATTTCCTTCCCAGGCATAGGCAAGCCCATGGGTATGCAGAATACCGAGAAAGACCTGGTCCCATGGCACATCCTGTATGTTTACGCTAATTTTGCCGGCCACATCGGTTTTTAAGAGTAGATTCTGATCGGCAGCCCGTGCCAGGGCCCGGAGCAGGGTTGCTATTTCGACGTTATACATTTTAAGGCTTACCTTCCTGGTGGGGAGCGGATTCACCGGCCCGGCCTTTGCCTCCTTCTCCAGGGCCTTCATCTGCTTTATCCTTTCAGGAATCTCAATTTTTCGTTTGGTAGCAGCGGGTGAATGTCCTTTGGAATTTTTAGCCATAAGCTTCCATTTCTCAAAAAAGGGGTCTTTTTTTATATCCTTCCTGACGGAACATCCCGGAAAAACGAGAATCAAAAAGAGAGAAAAAACCAGCCATGGACATTTTTTGTATTTCATCGGTTGTATCTTTTTAGGACGGATGTAAATCAAGACTTTTGTTTGCTAAGATTGCTATGTTATTTGGTTTCAGGTATCGGGTGTCAGGTGTCAGGTGTCAGGTGTCAGGTTCCAAGTTTCAGAATACACTGCGAGTAACATGTTAAGATTAAAAGATAAAAGAACCATTTAAAATTGCCTGTATGACAATTAAGTATTCTTTTTAAAATGGCTCATATAATCTTAGAGTTAAGCCCAAATAAAGTGAGAATTATCACCTGTGTTCTTCATTCCTGACACCTGACACCTGACACCTTCCTTTTAGAACACCTCTTCTTTTACCGGAACGATAATTGTTTTCTGATTTTCTTTACCTCTAATTACCACCTGTAATGGCTCGATTCTTTCAACAAAATATCCCACGGATTCCAATTCTTCGCCTATTTCATATTCTCTGCCATTAATGATGGCGATCCTTGTATCACCCAGTTCCAAATATCCTGTGTACGTAAAGCTTACATTATGTTTTGATGATGCGGCCCATTCTGCGTCATTTAATCTTTTTTCTAATCCATTTATTTTTAAAAAGGGATCGCTCCTCCATAGGGTCTCAGCCCGGGTTATAATGTAGGCTTCGGTTTCGGACAGGTTTTCCCTGGCCACATCCTGGATTACCCCAGCAATCAAATCATCGAGCCTCTTTGATTCTCCGCCGTTATCAACAGAGAAAGTCTTTGGGGGAGAGCACAAAAAAACATCATAAATGCCGTAAACAGCCACAAAAAACACAATGACTAAAATCACTTTTTCCCGTTTTGACATGACATTCTTCTTTGAGGCCGGTCAGAGTGTAAATCAAGACCGTTGTTTGCTAAGATTGCTATGGCTATTTGGTCTCAGGGTTTAGGTTTCAGGTGTCAGGTTTCAGGTTTCAAGTTTCAGGTGTCAGGAATGACGAACAGAAGCAGTATAGCCTGAAATATTCAATTTTCAATTTTTTCAGGTGTCAGATGTCAGGATTATTGTTTTGCTCATCAATCAACCATCATCAATCAAAAATCATCAATCACCAATCAGCAATCATCAATCATCAATCATCAATCATCAATCACTCTGCTCCGATTTTTCCAGGGCCAGCCAGACCTTAAGCCCAAATTCCTTAATTTCTCCTGCTGTCTGAATTTGAATCTCCTCAATGTGCTCCAGGAAGGGCATTCCATTTAACAGGGCCAGGAAATTGCGAAAATGGAAAAAATCTCCCTCCATACGAACAGTTATGGATAATAGCCGGGAACCTTTGACCAATGACGTGACATCCGGGACAATACTTACAGGACTCAAATTGCTCTTCCTGGCTATTTCCTCGAAGATACTTGAAATCTCATCTGTTTTTTCACGGTCAAGTTTGCCCTTCCGGGGAAAGGGCAGGGTTCCTTTTTGTGTGATATTCATTTTTTTTAAAAGATCTTCATAAACGGGAAAGAGTCTCTTTTGCTCTTCTATTTGGACCTCTATTGTTTTGATTTCCCTGTCGAGGCCGGCCAGGTATTTATGATAAGGATAGATAGCCAAAAGGAAAAAGCCTATGATTCCCCCTGCGCATATCAACAGATACAGCAAACTCTGCGCCGGTAATCCTGGTAACTGCTTTTGCTTCATATTTGGGCCTTAAACCAATTTCATGTGGACCGTAAAATGGAGAACTTTTTTCCCATTGTGATATTCAACAGTGCTCTTATGAATATTGGGCTTGCTGAAGAGATGAGAATTTTCCAATTTGATCAGATAGGTTGCCAGAGAGGCATCAAACGCCTGCGGTTCCCCAAATACAAGGCCCTCAAAAACCAACCCTTTTACAGGAACTTTGTCTTTATCGACCGAAATCTCACCCAAATTCGCCGTCAGAGTGAGCAGGCGGATATTTGACGGCGTCATCCGTGCGATTTCTCCGATAACCGCCATTCCCAGGTATTTCTTGCCGTACTCCTTGAGATCATGGCTGTTTTGTTTGTCGCGGGCTGCCAATTGGAGGAGTATCGCCTGATTGATACGGGGCGTGTATTGTTCCATCTGCCGTCCAAGGGCAAGTGTTTTAGCCTTTTTCACATCTGCAATACGTCCCTGCCATACTACAATGCCTATGCAAATAACCATCATAAACACAAATACCCCAAAGATGCCCCGGTTCATACGGGCAATGCGTGCCGATTTTTCTTTATCCTTGTAAGTGAAGATACAATTAGGTGTGCGGGAATTATGGGACAGGGCCATGCCCACGGCATGGGCAAAAGACGACCTCTCCAGTATTGACCCGGTGGGTGAGATCTCACCTGACACTGAGTCCCCGGAGGCAAACGGATCAATGATCTCGATGGAAAGTCCTACCTGGTCACTGATATAGTCAACCAGGCGCCCAAAGGCACAAATCTCACCGGACAGGTAAATCTTGCTTATGTTCTCATTGCCGAGTTGTAAGGAATAATGCTTTAAGCTCCTATCTATCTGCCTGACCAGTTTCTCGATGGCAGGGAGGATCATCCTGAATATTTCATCCTTTTCAAGAGAAAACCCCGGATCGTCGCGGGTCAAAGGTGGAGAATCGGGAGTAAGGCTGAAAAGTACCTTTTTGGCCTGCCCCATCTCTATTGGCGTTTCTATCTCTAGGGTGGCCGGGATGTCTTTTTTTTGGGCATGGCGCAATGCTTCCCTGATGCTTTGGATCAGGCTGTTTATCCCCACATTGATTTTTCGAGTAAATACGAGGTCTCCGGAAGAGAAGATATCCACACTGGACCAGTTTCCGGTTATGTAAAGACTTGGCACGGAATCCTCAACGGTTTCCAGCCAATGGGTTTGCAATAGATTTTGTATGGCAAAGGGAACAAGGGACATACCGGTTAAAGGAAATCCACTCATAGAGAAAAGATCTTTAAGTGGTTCTACTTCATTTCTCGGGGCGGTATACATAATAACTGATATTTTTTGAATACCTTCTTCAGCGACGTCGCCAAGGATCTCAAAGTCAAGGGCACTTTGCTTTTCATCAAAGAATGTTTCCTTTTTGGCTGTCCAATAAACGGCATTGTTAACCTGTTTTTTGGGAACTCTGGGTATTCGAATATGCCGGATCTCTATCTTATCAGAGGACAGGAGAAACCAGATCTCGGGTTTTCTTGAGGAACCACAAAACTCTGTCAGGGCGTCATTCAAAAAGGTGGCGAATTCATGGCCGTGTTTGGGCATTTCAGGATCAAAGGGAACACTCGTATAACCCAGAAGCACCCATTGTTTGTCAGAAGTTTGTCTGACCTTCACCAATTTAAGGTTTTTATAGCCAAAATTAACGCCGACTGTGATGCTCTTCTTTTTCAGGGACCAGGTTTTTGCCAGGCGTAGTTTCCGAATTTTTGGCGATTGAAGCGGTGAAACATTATCAGGGAGTTCAACTCCTGTATTGTCTCCACTTCTGATCAAATCAAGAAGTTTTTCAGTGGATGATATTTCGTCTTGTTTCGCCAACATAAATTTACGTCTTTTTTTTGTGCCCCGTGAGAGGTAAAAATTTTGTCTATTCTTCTGCCGTGAGCCTCAGCACCTCTTCCAATGTCGTGATTCCGTCTTTTGCTTTTGTTAGTCCATCCTCCAGCAGGGTTTTCATGCCCTGCTTCCTGGCAGCTTCCCTGATCTCAGCCTCGGAAGCCTTCTCACCTATCAGGGACCTGATATCTTTGGTAACAACCAATATCTCAAAGATTCCAATCATGCCTTTGTACCCAATGCCGCCGCAAAAATCACACCCTTCTCCTTTGTAAAATACCGTGTCCGAAGGGAACCCCAGGCTTTTCAATAGATAGCCATCCGGTTGGTATTTTTTTTTGCATCTCGGACAAATTCTCCGTGCAAGACGCTGTGAAAATGAACATTGAAGGGCAGACGCGATGAGCGGTGTTTCGATTCCCATATCAGAAAGTCGTATAAGGGCGCCCGCCGAATCATTGGTATGAAGGGTACTGATCACTAAATGACCGGTTAATGCGGCGCGCAGCGCAATCCGGGCAGTTTCTGAATCACGTATCTCACCGACATAGATGATATCAGGGTCCTGGCGTAAGATCGCCCTGAACGCATTGGCAAAGGTAAGACCGGCTTTGGGATCGACATTGCTCTGTACGATCCCTTCTATTTCATATTCAATGGGATCCTCGATGGCGATGATATTTTTGTTTTTTTTGTTTAAGGTATTGATAAACGAATAAATGGTTGTTGTTTTCCCGCTTCCGGTAGGACCGGTACTCATAATAATTCCCTTTTGGGTATTGATGAGTTTCTCAAAGGTCGTCAAATCATTGCCCGACAGCCCAAGCTCTGAAAGACCGGGAATTCCCTTGCCTTTATCCAGGATCCTTAAAACAATATTTTCTCCATACATGGAAGGAAAGGTAGAAGTGCGAATATCAATGTTTCTGTTCCTCATAATAAGGCTTATCCTGCCGTCCTGCGGAATTCTTCGTGTGGAAATATCCAGCTTGGAGATGATCTTTATTCTGGATAAGAATGCGGGACTCAAATCTTGAGGCAGATGACCTTTATCATAAAGAAATCCGTCAATGCGGAACCGTATTTCCATAAACTCTTTCTTGGGCTGCAAATGAATATCACTGGCACCTTCCAGAATTGCCTGGGCAATATAGCTGTTGGCAAGTTTGATAATCGGCGCTTGGGATGCCTCTTTCTTAAGCCGTGATTCCTCTAACCTCTCGACATACTCCGCTCCTTCTTTTTTCTCCGTTTCCGGCACCTTAAATTCGGCGGCAAGCTGATCAATCAATTCCTTTCTTGAATCTCCAACGCTGTACCACTGATCAATGGCTGCATTGATGCTCTCCTCAGAGGCTATAACATCTTCGACAAGGCATCGAGACAGCATGGAAATTTCGTCAATTGCAATGATGTCAAGCGGGTTTGCCATGGCAACCGTGAGAACATCCTCTATCTTGAACAGGGGTATCAACTTGTAGCGGCGTGCAATTTTTTCCGGTACAAGCTCCAAAACCTCACGGTCTATGACATAATCCTTGAGGGTTATCTGGGGAATATGCATCTTATCCCCCATGAAGCTCGTAAGTTGTTCCTGTGTTATAAGCTTTGATTTTACTAATATGTTGGCCAGACTTTCATTTTCATGCTGTGCCGTTGTCTCGGCACTTTTTAATTGCTGTGCCGTTATCACACCCTCATCTATCAGTGTTTGTTTCAGTTTGTCCGGGAATGTAATATTCATGGCTGTTCCTTGATGATAGATACTGGATACTGGATACTAATAATTTTGTGTCGCTGTTGGAATAGATTAACCATAGTTATCATTGCTGATTGATGATTGAAAAAAATCCAAAGTGAAATACGTCAATTCAATAATCAATATTCAATTTTACATTTTCAAATATTTCTTCACCAACGCCACCAGCTCATCCATTTCAAAAGGCTTTGTAACATATTCGTCTGCACCGGTTTTCTCTCCCAGTTCGATATCGGTTTTCTGTGCTCTGGCTGTCAGCATTATTATGGGAATATGTTTATACGCTTCATCGAATTTGAGGAACCTGGCAATTTTGTAGCCGTTTATCTTTGGAAGCATAATGTCCAGAAGGATGAGATCAGGATTTTCTCTCTTGGCCCTAAGTAATGCTTCTTCGCCATCATTGGCCACCAGACATTCATATCCTTCAACTTCCAGCCTGAACTGAATAGGCTCTACAATATCTTTCTCGTCATCTACAATCAGGATTTTTTTCTTATCCATTTCGCACCCCTTTTTGATTGACTATTGACAATCGTCAGTCCTCGTGCCTTTTTCATTAGTTCATCCGCCGTAAACCCATCCTCTGGATAGGTTGCTACTGCTGAGATTAAGTTAATCTTCACAGATTTATTTATAAATGTTTGCTTAGAAAGCACTTCCTTTAGCCTGTTGTCCAGAGCATAGGCCCCTTCTTTGGGTGTATCAACCAAAATCATTATTACCCGACCCGTTGTTTGAGTTTGTATAATATCTGTGGTCCTACGAACAGTCTCTTGAATAAGCCGCTTAACGTTATCCATTAGCTTAAGCGCCTCTTCCTCCCCATAGGTTTCACTTAGATAATCAAATTCCTCTATTTTCAACATTATCAATGATAAGAGGGTATCCTTTTCTTTAGCCCTTTGAATTTCTCTATCCAGGCAATCTTTAAATGTTCTCCCAGGGCTATATATCGGCAGGGTAAAGATAAATTTAGAGCCTTTGCCCACCTCGCTTTCCACCCATATCTTCCCCCCAAGAACCTCAACCAGGCCTTTGACAATGGAAAGCCCTAATCCAGTCCCATTTGCTTCCCGGGTTAGCGATTCCTCAATCTGATAGAATCTGTCAAATACATTTTTTAAATTATCAGGGGAGATGCCTGTGCCGGTATCTGCCACAGAAATTTCCATTAAATCTCCGCTGGGTTCATAGCCTTTAGCTGAAACATTAATGTGCCCTCCTTGGGGAGTAAACTTGATGGCATTATCAAGCAGGTTAATAAATATTTGTTCCAGTTTATCCAAATCTCCATAGGCCTGTGGTAGATCAGATGGTATCTCTTTGTGGATGGATATAGACTTTTCCTTGGCCCTGTATATTAAAGAGGCTATTGCCATATCAAGAGGGGTGAACAACTCAAAGGGTTCTAATTCAATCTTTATTGTTCCTGATTCTATCTTAGAGACATCCAGGAGCTCACTGATAATGCATGACAATCTGCCGACATTCCTGTCGGCGTTGGAGAGAAATCTTCGCTGATCATCATTTATGGCCCCTGCGGTTTTCCCTAAGACTATATCAATTGCGCTTTTTATGGAGGTCAGGGGGGTTCTCAGCTCATGGCCCACCACAGATATAAATTCTGACTTCATGCGGTCTACCTCCTTCTCCCTGCTCACATCCCGGATGAAGCAGATGATGTTCATTCTATCATCCCTTTCATCCACAGATCCGCTGGAGGCCATATCGACCGGAAACTCCCTGCCATCCTTGCACATGGCGTGGAGCTCTCCTCGCCAGTTTGTTTTTCTTTGAACAGAATGGGCAATCCTTTCCCATCCCTCATCTGCTTTCGGTTTGAGCAAGGCGCCTATTTTCATTGCGAGCATTTCCTTTTTTGAGTAGCCGAGTGCGCTTCTGGCCAGGGCGTTACATTGCATAATCCGGCCATCAAGGCTCACGATAAAGATCATAACGTATTTGGCGTCTTCCACAAGCCCTGCCAGGAGTTCCACATTTTTTTTTGCCTCATATATCTCGGTCATGTCCCGAAGAGAGGCGAGGTAGGCGTTTTTTCCCTCCCACATTATCTCTACCATACGCATTTCCACCACACTTCTCTTTCCATCTCTTTTATTGATATCAAGTTCCGATGTTTCTCCCGCAACCATAGGAAATCCGAAGGGCTCGCCTACCAATTCCTCTTCCTTTAAGGCCAGAAGGTTTTTACCAGCAGGATTGACGAAATGAATAATTCCATCTCGATCCGCAATGATGATGCCATCGGAGTTTTCTTGTATCATTGTTCTGAAGCTCGCTTCACTGGCCTGCAATGCCTCCTTGGCCCTTTCCTGTTCCGTTATATCATTAATCACAATGATGCTTGTAAACCGATCTCCATCCAGCGGCAGGATACTCAGCCCGACCTTATGCTCATTCAGACCTACAGGGGAATCCCCGATTATCCTCTTTGGCCTGTCATCCCTGGCTTTTATAAGTTCACTTACCCGATGGCGATCATCCCCGGCAAACAGTTCGACAAAAAGGGAACCCAACAGTTTTTCCTCGGGTATACTGATCAGGGAAAGGGCAAGGGGGTTGGCATAAAGAATTATTCCATCGGAGGTAATTTCTAAAATTCCTTCAGATATCCTCTCTAATATTACCTCAAAGTGTCTCTTAACAGAAAGCAGCTGCTTTGTAGCTATCCGGGGATAAATATTTTCGCTTCCGATCACTTCTCCTGACAGGCATCGTGAAGTGGCAAGATCGGGTTGATCGAGAACCCAGAGGATGCTTCGAGCCATTTGGTCAAACGGCCCTTTGGCAACGCATGCGTTAGCCCCCAATTCAGCGATACTTATCGGCTCCTCAATAAGAGTAGCGGAAAGAATAATAAGATAAGAACCTCTTAACCTCTGCATTCCCCGAATGACCTTGCACAGCTTCTTTCCATCGATACCAGGAACTACCAGGTCAATAAATAGCACTTCAGGGGTGTACGTCTTCAAGATATCCAAAGCATTGCCCCCGTCTTCGGCCGTAATAACCTGGTGCCCTTCTCTGGAAAGGATGTCCTTCATGAATTCAAGGATCATCTGATCGCCGTCGACCACCAGTATCTTTTTCTTAACGAGCATGATTGGACTTATTCCTTGAACAATTTGTCGATTCATTCTACTTCATCAGGGTACACGAAAACCCCCTTATCTTGCACACTGTAATGCCACGACACATCTCCCTGTGCCGTTGTCTCGGCACTTTTTAATTACTATGCCGTTATAGCCTTACAGAAAAATATTTTGGGGTTATTCTCATCCTGCCTGGAGACGAATTAAGGGAACAATAGTTGTGTGATACTGGAAACTTGAAACTGGAAACTTGATAAATGATAGAATTTTCTATTTCCCGGAATTTAGTTTCCAATTTCCAGTTTCGAGTTTCCAGTTCAATATTCAATCAACAATCGCCAATCGTCAATACGGTTTCTTATGACTGAACCTCAAATTTCCAGCCCATAATTTTTTTTATGGCGGATACCAGTTCCTCTGTGCTTAACGGTTTTGCTATAAAGTCACAGCCTGCTATTTTTTTCCGCCTTTCCATGCCAAGATCATGTTGGGTAACCAGGGCCGTATGAAATATGACAGGTATTTTGTCGGTTTCAGGATCGTCCCGAAGCTCTACAATCACATCGTCACCGGACATTTCGGGCATATACAGGTCCAGCAACACCAGATCCGGTTTTTCCGAGCGAGCCAACATAATTCCCTTTTTGCCACTGGTCGCTGTTATCACTTTAAATTCCCCGGTACTCTCCAGATCTTCCTTGAAAAAGAAGCAGAAATCTTCTTCGTCATCAATCAAGAGTATCTTTTTCCTGTTCGTTATATTGATACTTTTTTCCGGTATCCTGGATTGTGGCAATTTAACAGTAAATCTTGTCCCCTTATTGATTTTACTTTCCACATCAACACTGCCCTGGTGCCGGTCCACGATTAAATCCACCATACTGAGTCCAAGTCCTGTGCCCTTGCTTAATTTATTCCCGGTAAAAAAAGGCTCAAATATCCTTGGCAATACATCTTTGGGAATGCCCTTTCCGGTATCTTCAATTTCAACAACAGCCATTTCATCACCCACTTTAAGATCATTGCCTGTTATGCGACCGGCCTTGCTTCCTATCTCCGGGAAGGCCCTTATTTTTAATTCCCCTCGGTTTGGCATGGCATCGAGTGCATTGGTAAAAAGATTGATGAATACCTGCTGAAGCATATTTTTATCCGCTTTCACTGTTATGGGCTCTTCCGGATAGTCTCTTTCTATTTTTATCTGATTGAAATTGGGACTGTTCTTTATAGCGCTTACCGATTCATCCAACAGATTGCAGAGATCTAGGGATTCAAATGCAAATTCAGACATTGCACAAAATCTCAGGAAATCACAAATAATTTTGTCTGCTATATGCACAGCCCGTTTTACCTTGTCTATGGATACCCTGGATCTTTCTTCCTGGGGTAACGTCTTACTCAGATATCCCACACCCGCCAAAACAATTCCCAAATGATTTCTGATTTTATGGGCAAACGCCTCCGCTAATTGACCCAATGCAGGTATCTCCTGGCTTTGTACACATGGCTTTTGAACGTCTTCAGGTTTATCGGGACTATTCATTATATGGTCCTTCCTAAAAGGTTGAGGTATGGTAACAGGGGTGTGAATCACGGCTGTTGGCAATATGAAAGTTCATTTTCGTCTGCGTTACGTATTCAGCTTTGGGGAAAAGGTGTCAGGGGATATGTAGGTTTCAGGTGTCAGGTTTCAGGAATGGTGAACAGAGGCGCTGGCACCTGACACCTGACACCTGACACCTTAAGATATTGAACAAAAATGGGATTAATCCGCCAAAGTTCGGTGGCGGATTAAAATTCCATATATATATACGGCGATTCTCACCACCCCACAAGATACCCCTGCTTAAATGTTCAATTCCCGAGGTATTTCTTGATCACTTCCTCAAGCGTCTCCATTTCAAAAGGCTTTGTAACATATTCGTCTGCACCGGTTTCCTCGCCAAGCTCTATATCCTTTGCCTGTGCCCTGGCCGTTAACATGATGATAGGAATATGTTTATATGACTCATCGAACTTCAGGAGCCTGCAAACTTTGTAGCCATTCATCTTGGGCATCATAACGTCCATGATAATAAGGTCCGGGTGTTCCTTCTTTGCCTTTAAAAGGGCGTCTTCACCGTCATATGCCTCTATACACTCAATGTTTTCAAGTTCCAGGGAAAATTTGATGGTCTCTACAATGTCCGCCTCGTCGTCGACAATAAGCACTTTTTTCTTTTTCATGGACTTTATTCCTTTGTTAAAATATGTTTGATTATCACAAATCAATTGCCTCGCAGATTTCCTTTTGCCCGTGTTGTATTATGATCTTTGCGGCACCAAGGAAATCTCTCAGTGTTCGGCCGTCCTCCGGAAAAGCAAACGGCCCCAGAATGTCCGGAAGCCCCCCATCGGAAAGGGGCCAATTTTGAGCAAAAGCCTTTTCAAGCTTTTCTCGCACCATTATGGCCTGCGGCTTGGGTGTTGATGCCAGAATTATTATCAACCTTTTAAAGCTCGGTTGGCAGATGAAACAATCTTCGCTCCGGCGAATGATATTACGGCTGAATTTCTCAAGTTTTTCCAGAAGATGCGGATCCAACGATTCCCCCTGACTGAAACCTATTCTCAGCAATGAGAAAGGAGGGGACCCCATATATTGCCGGATCTCCGTTTCCAAGGTGTTACTGTCGGCGGTTTGTCTCGAAAAGACCGGCAGGGTGAAGAAAAAGCGACTCCCTTCACCGGCTTGGCTCTCTACCGAAATCTTTCCCCCCTGTGCCGCTATTAACTCTTTGACAATGCTAAGGCCGAGTCCGGTCCCTTCGTTTGTCCGACCCATAGAACCCCCGACCTGAACAAATTGATCAAAGATCCGCTTTTGATCGTCCGGCGAAAGACCAACCCCCGTATCCGTCACACTGACCTCAATCCATTGATGATTGATTTCTTTCAATGATTCCTGGATGAAACCGGACCTTGCTTTCAAATCGTCATTCATCCCCGATAGATCGGAATCTACGCCCTGCTCCGGCAATAGACAATCGACAATCCGTGCGCTTACGCATATGCCGCCCCTTTCAGCGGTGAATTTCAGGGCATTGCTCATGAGATTATACAGTATCTGGTCAACCCGATCTTGATCCGCGTATACTGTGGGCAGTCCTTTAGGACAATCCGTCTCCAGTGTCTGGGCTTTAGCATCTGCCTGGGTTTTAAATGTGGCGATTGCCTGCTGAATAACGCTAATCAGATCCACCTCCGAGAGGTAAATTTCTGCTTTGCCTGCCTCCAACTTAGCTAAGTTAAGAAGATCATTGATTATATTGGCCAGCCGGTCAATATTGCGAACCGCCATGGTCAAAAATCGCTCCTGGTTCTGATTGAGTGCTCCCGCTTTTCCGCTCGCCAGGATATCAATGGCATTTTTGATGGAGGTCAGCGGGGTCCTGAGTTCATGAGAGGCAACAGCAATAAAATCCGTCTGCATCTCGTTAAGTTTTTTTAGCTTTTCATTGAGTTGAATCAATGTTTCTTCGGCATTTTTGATTGTGGTAATGTCGAAAAGGGATATGAAGTGGGCAGATTTCCCTCTCCAAGTTTTTTCCACTGAGCGCATTTCCACGATTCCTCTTTTCCCACCTTTCAGGAGAACCTCCATCTCAATAGTGTCATCTGTCACCACAGGATAGCCGAACATGCTACCCACGAACTCCTCTGCGCTCTTGCCAAAGAGGGATTCTGTGGCGGGGTTGACAAACTGTACTATACCAGAGTCATCTACAATGATGATGGCACCGGGGGTTTTTTGGATAATCGCATATAAGCTTTCTTCACTAGCCCGCGTCGCCTCCTGTGCTCGCTTGCGCTCGGTAATGTCTCGAATAATACCGCAATAGAATCTTCCATCTTCTGTGCTCCATGTGTTACAAGAAATTTCCAAAGGAAGATCACTGCCGTCTTTCTTCAGACCGTGTAATTCTATCGTCTTTCCGGCATAGCGAAACTCGCCCTTTGAAATTGTACGCTCCATCTCCTTTTGATGAACCTCCCTGTATCGTTCAGGCATCAAGATGCTCAGCGGTTGGCCCAACACTTCTTTTTCCTCATAACCAAACATTTTTCGTGCACCCCGGTTCCATGAAATAATCTTCCCTCTGCCATCAGATAAAACAATGGCGTCTTGGGCCGATTCCACCACGGAGCGAAATTTTTTCTCCGACTTGCGCCACCGTTGCTCTATTTGTTTTTTGTATAGGGCTATCTCGATGGATGCTTTGATCTCGCTGGGTTGAAACGGTTTTAAAACGTATCCGTAAGGTTCAACATTTCTTGCTCTCATCAAAAAATGATCCGCCGCATGGGCGGTCAGGAATATAATCGGAATATCCATTTCCGCATTGATCCTTTTGGATGCTTCAATACCGTCTATTTTTCCCGGCATAACGATGTCCATCAAGATTAAATCGGGCTTTAGGCATTTTGCCAGCTCTACGGCTTGTTCTCCTGAAGAGGCCTTACCGACCACATCGTATCCCATCATCGTCAGACGTTTTTCCAGGTGAGTGGTTATGGTAGCCTCATCATCTACCACCATTATTTTTTTCATGGGCCTACTCTTTTGATTGAATATTCAATTGGTAACATTCGGGAGCATTACCGATTTGTTAAAATGGTTTTCACCCATTAACTTATTCATTTTTTGAGCGAAAGCCTTGCAATCAGGTTTCAGGTGTCAGGTGTCAGGTGCCAGCGCCTCTGTTCATCATTCCTGACACCTGACACCTGAAACCAAAAAGTCTTGGATAGCAATTAACAAACTGGTAATGCACCCTTGTTAACTCATCCTTCGTCCTTGGTCTTGAACTCTATGGTAATTTTAGTACCTTTATCCCTTTCAAACCGAATGGTTCCCTTCAATCGATCCTGGACCAGATCCCTCATCAAAAGGAACCCCAGGCTGTCGATATGCTTAATGTCAATTCCATCCGGCAAACCTATCCCGTCATCTTTGATACTTATCAGCGCCGTGTCATGGGCCGGGCGCTTTATGGAAATTTCAATCGACCCGGTTTGCCTCTCCCTGAAGGCATGTTTAAAAGCGTTGGCAATCGCTTCGCTCAGGACAAGGGCGTATGGGATGGCCTGGGTTAAGGAAAGGAAAAGTTTTGCGTGTTCAATAACATTGGTGAGCACCATTTGTCCCATCCCATGAATTCGCTCCAGATATTCGAGCAACTCCCGGCTATAGTCGCCCATATCGATTTGATCAAAACTATCGCTTTTATAAAGTTTTGAATGGACGAGGGCTATCGCATGGATTTTGCTGAGGGCGTTTTCGAACAGCTCGGCTTCCCTCTGATTTTGAGATCGCATGCTCATCATATCAAGAAGGCTGGAAATGACCTGGAGGTTGTTTAACACCCGGTGGTGAACCTCCTTCAAAAGGATTTCTTTATCCTTGAACGATGCCGTGTCCTTCCCTCCAGCCCGCTTCAGCTCGGAGATATTTTTGTTAACCGCCATAAGTGATTCTCCAAAAGCGCCTTTAATTTTTTAATCTTCACTCGTCAAGGGTCAATTTACGCCATTCCGCGCCTGTTCATAACTACTTAAGGAGATCCCCTATGCGATCCATTTCTTTTCTCGATGTAAAAACAAGATGGCCTGAGAGTATCCCGGTCACATTGCTGAAGGGCTTGCCGATGTGCATGCCTTTGCCGTCGATATAGAATTCACGGATATCCTTTTCGTGCATGGAGCCCAGCATCTTGATCGCCGTGATCCCCCGGCGCACCTCTCCGAACATCTCCACGTACCGAAGGAGGATAATCGTGTCGGTAATGGTGGATATGTGCGCTTCCGTCACCGATGTTCCTCCCATGAATTCGCCGGTAGTGGATGTGAAGAGTCCTGCAACCTGCTGCTGTTTGATGAAGGAGGTCAGCGCGATGACGAATTCCCGGAATCCTTTAACCGTGGACACGCGCTCCAGCGCGGAGAGCGAGTCCACGACCACCCGGTGGGGATGGAAGTCCCGGATGATGCTCTTGATGAGAATCAGATGATCCTCCAGT
>CAZDAB010000011.1:0-18636 GCA_964502855.1 uncultured Desulfobacteraceae bacterium
CCGCCAACTTAATCTTGACACCTATTTTTAAATGGGTTAGCAAAATAAGTTTAATTTTTTGAAAAAAATAGGTATTTATAATCGAATTCCGATTTTTTAATAAAAATTTATATGTTAATTCAACCGGTTAAAATAAAAAAATATCGCATTTAGATAGTTTTCGCCACAAGGCCACAGGCGTGGTTTTGCAAAGTTCTCACAGTGGCCTGCAAAAGAACCGGATTGTCTAACATGCACCGTTGGCTTCGTTATTTAGAAAATTAAAATCATACATACTTGTTGTTGAATCCTTATGGACAAAAAAAGTGATATTATTGAAACAAGAAAAAAGAAACTTTTAGATTTAAAAAGAAACAATATTAATCTTTATCCCAACGATTTTGTTGTCTTGCATACGGTAAGCGATATCAAAAAGGCCATAGAAGACGCACCGCATTCACTTACCGAGGACGGCCCTGTTTTTGTTGTGGCCGGCCGTATGATGGCCATAAACAGTTTTGGCAAGGCATCCTTTATCAGGTTCAGGGATCGAACCGGACAGCTTCAGGCATATGTGAGAAAAGACAATATAGGCGAAAAGGCCTATAATCTATTTAAACAGCTCGATATCGGTGATTTCGTCGGAATAAACGGCCCAATGTTCAAGACGAGAACGGGAGAATGGACACTTCTGGTCAAGGAATTTAAGCTCGTCTGCAAGTCAATAAGACCGCTTCCGGAAAAATTTCACGGGCTTAAAGATCCAGAGAAGCGTTATCGTCGTCGCTACATCGATTTGACAATGAATTCAGATGTTCGGGATATTTTTACGAAACGCAGCAGGATCATTCAGAGCATCCGTACATTTCTTCTTGACCGGGATTTCCTTGAGGTGGAAACGCCGATGATGCAGCCGGTTCCCGGGGGCGCCGAAGCCACACCGTTTGTAACCCATCACAATGCCCTGGACATGGATCTGTTTTTACGCATAGCCCCTGAACTCTATTTAAAGCGTCTGGTTGTCGGAGGGTTTGAAAGGGTTTTCGAGATCAACAGAAGTTTCAGAAATGAGGGGGTTTCAACCCGTCACAATCCCGAATTTACCATGCTCGAATTGTACCGGGCATATGCCAGGTACGATGATCTGATGGACATGACCGAAAAGATGTTCCGTCATGTGGCCAGGGAGGTGACCGGATCAACCTCGGTACAATACCAGGGGAATACTATAGATTTAGGTGTCAAGTGGCGTCGAATATCCCTTGCTTCTGCCTTGGGGGAGTTTGGGGGCATTAACGCCGATTTGCTGAACCACCGGGAAGGTCTACTTGAATTCGCCGCTTCAAACCGCATCAAGGTTACAAAAACCGGGCGTCTTGGAAAAATCATCACCAAGCTGTTTGATGTGCTGGTGGAACCAAAGCTTATCCAACCGACATTTATTACCGGGTACCCGGTAGAGGTTTCCCCGCTTTCCAGAAGGAGTGACACCGAGCCCGAACTTACGGATCGATTTGAGCTCTTCATCGCGGGTCATGAGATTGCCAATGGATTTTCGGAGCTTAATGATCCTGTTGATCAGAGAGAGAGATTTTTACAGCAGGTTGCAGACAGGGAGGCCGGCGACAAAGAGGCACATTACATGGACAAAGATTACATCGAGGCATTGGAGTACGGTATGCCCCCCACCGCCGGAGAGGGAATAGGGATCGACCGGCTTACCATGCTGCTCACCGATTCTGCTTCAATCCGGGAGGTTATTCTATTCCCGCATATGAAACCCGTTGAAAAGGATAATGGATAACCGGAAAAGTGCCTAAAGTGAACTAAAGTTTGAAGTGAACTAAAGCCCGCCCTGGTGCGACTCGTTCATGTATATGGATATCGGCTATACATCATTGCAAACCTGCATTTTTGAATATAGCGTATTGGTGATCGGTCTGGGCCAGGGTTAAGGAGTTGCTACGTTCCAGCTTTTATATAAGTTGGTAATATTCCTTAATTTTAGGCACTTTAGATCACTTTAGACACTTCACACTTAATTAACTCGGATAAATTTTTTGACATAAAATACACAAAATTCACATTTAAGAAACTAATAACCTATAACCAGTAATTCTTATGTCTTTTGAATATTTCATAGGCGGCCGTTATCTAAGGGCCAAACAGAAAGAAACCTTTATTTCGTTAATTACTACGCTTTCAATTGCCGGCGTAACTGTGGGCGTAATGGCATTGATCGTAGTAATAGCTGTAATGGCCGGATTTGAATCCGATCTTAAAAACCGTATACTCGGGATTGAATCACATGTGGTGATCATGCGCCACGGAAGTCCCTTTTCCGATTATCACAGAATATTGGACCGTGTTGTTAATACGAACGGGGTAGAGGCGGCCACACCTTTTATTTACACCCAGATCATGCTCCGGTCATCGTCAGGAGTGTCCGGGGCTGTTTTAAGAGGTATAGATCCGGAATCTGCCGGCAGGGTAATAAAGGTTATAGAAAGTTCGGCTTTGCTGAATATAGAAAAGATGCATCAGGGAAACAACACCACCGGTTCTGTGCCCGGGGTAATTCTTGGCAAGGAGCTTGCCAGAAATCTGGGTTTGGGCATGGGTGATGCGGTATACCTGATATCATCCCGGGGAATGATTTCTCCCATGGGATACCTCCCTGCCATGAAGCGTTTTCAGGTGGTGGGTTTGTTCGAGTCGGGTATGTATGAATATGATGGATCCCTGGCCTACATCCATATAAGGGACGCCCAGAAAATTTTGCACATGGAAAATTCCGTCACCGGCATCGAAGTCAGGGTAAATGATATCTATAATGCAAGGAATATCGCAGATAAGATAGTGGCTGACGTTGGATTTCCGTATTGGGCCAGGGACTGGATGCAGATGAATCACAATCTGTTTTCTGCTCTTAAACTGGAAAAGACGGTTATGTTTATTATTCTGGCGCTTATTGTCCTTGTGGCAGCATTTAACATCGCAAGCACACTGATTATGATGGTAATGGGAAAGACCAGAGATATTGCCATATTAAAAGCCATGGGAGCAATGGATAGCAGCATCAGGAAGATTTTTATCTTCAATGGAATGATTATCGGTTTTATGGGCACCTCTCTGGGTGTATGTCTTGGGTTTATCATGTGTAAGTTGCTGGAGAAATATAAATTTATCGAGCTTCCGGGAGATGTGTACTATATCTCAACCCTTCCGGTACGACTTGAGGCTCTGGATGTTTTTATAATAGCCGCTGCTGCAATGGTGATATGTTTTGTAGCGACACTCTATCCTGCGCGTCAGGCGTCCAAACTCAACCCGGTTGAAGCGATCCGTTATGGTTAAATTCCAGAAAAACGACAAGAAGTCTGTTCCAGACCATTTCTTGTCTGTGCAAGACCTATGTAAAAGTTATAACAACAGCGGCACCCGTATCGATATCTTAAAACGGGTGAACCTTGATTTGAACACCGGAGAAACCCTGGCAATCGTGGGCGCGTCGGGTATCGGTAAGTCAACGCTGCTACATCTGCTGGGAGCTCTCGACCGGCCCGATAGCGGGACATATCTTTTCCAGGGTGAAGACATCTTTCTTTTTGATAATGCCAGGCTGGCACAATTTCGAAACGAGTCTTTAGGTTTTGTGTTCCAGTTTCATTATCTGCTTCCGGAGTTTTCCGCTCTTGAAAACGCCATGATGCCGGCACTGATTAAAGGGCTGGGCAAACAAAAAGCCAGGGAAGCTGCTGAGGCGGTTCTTGTCCGGGTGGGACTTAAAGACAGATTAAATTTCAAAGTCGGAAAGCTTTCAGGGGGTGAACAGCAACGGGTTGCTCTTGCCAGAGCCCTTGTTCTCAATCCGGTTATTCTTCTGGCCGATGAACCCTCGGGTAATCTTGATAAGGGAAGCAGTGAGCGCGTCCATAGCCTGCTTCTGGAGTTAAACAAAGAGTTTTGCATGACTCTGATAGTGGTGACACATAACATGGAACTTGCATCTTACATGTCACATAGCATGACGATTGTCGACGGACAGCTGGTAAAATTTTGAGTTTATGGATCTGAGGATTGGGGCAATTAGGAGTTCTATGTTAAGACGATTATGTTTGATTATTATCGCAATACTATGCTTTGTCCCGAATACGGTACATTCTTTAGAAACGTTGCGGGTGCTGGTATTACCATTTGAAATGCATGCGGTTAAAGATTTTTCATATAAGCAAATTGAAATATCGGATATGATCAAAAAAGACCTCAAACAGGAAGGTGTCCTTATACTGGAACCGGGAATTATTCCTGATTTTGCAGGGGAAAAACATACTGATATGATCGAAGGAATCCGGAATTTTGGTGTTAAAAACGGTGCCGATTATGTTGTCTGGGGAAGTTTGACATGGATCGGGCAAAAATTCATCCTGGTTGCAAAGATGTTAGAATCTTTTGGAGAAGGGTCTGTCGGTGTTTTCGTTAAAGAGGGCCAGGGTATAGGAAACGTGCCCGGAACCGCAAAGCAACTCGTCCGGGACATGAGCATGAAACTTTTTAAGCGGGAAAAGGTCGCCAACGTGCTTATTACCGGCAATAAGCGTATAGAGGCAGACGCTATTAAAGAGGTTATAAAAACAAAGCCCGGGGACGTATATATTGCCAAAAGCCTTTCTGAAGATCTTAAGGCTGTATATTCCATGGGATATTTTGAAGATGTCCGTATTGAGGCGGAAGAAAGCACCCACGGCAAGGTAATCATATTCAGGGTAACGGAAAAAGCGAATATCCGGATTATTCGTTTTCAAGGCAACAAGCTCTATAAGGATGACGAGATCAAAGAAAATTTAAGTATACGGACAGGTTCAATACTGAATTTATTAAAGGTTCGCAGCAACATTAAACGGATAGAAGAGCTTTATAAAGAAAAAAACTATCATAATGTAAAAGTGACTTACACGATTCATCAGCTGGAGAATAATCAGGCTGACCTGGAATTTGTTATTCAAGAGGGTGAAAAGGTCCTGATAAGGCATATCATATTTGAAGGGAACACCTCGTATACAGACAAGAAACTGAAAAAAATGATGGAAACGTCTGAAGAAGGGTTTTTCTCGTGGATGACCTCATCCGGAGTTCTGAACAGGGAAGATCTTGAACAGGATATCGCCAAACTTTCAGCTTTTTATTATAACAACGGTTATATCCAGGCCAGGGTAGCGGAACCGCAAATTGAATATCATGAAGACCGGATAGATATTACCATAAAAATTGATGAAGGCCCACGGTTTAAGGTCAGCAAGGTGGACATCACCGGTGACCTTATCTTACCTGAGGAGGAATTAAAGAAAAAGCTAAAAATTACCAAGGAAAGCTTTTATAATCGTGAAGTTGTTCGTAACGATGTGCTGGCCCTTACGGATCTATATTCAGATGAGGGTTACGCCTATGCCGAAGTATCTCCCAGGATTGACAAAAATTTCGATGAATTGACGGTTAATATTACCTACGTTGTCGCAAAGCGTAACCATGTCTATTTTGAAAATATTATTATCGGCGGGAACACCAAGACCCGGGACAAGGTTATCCGGCGTGAACTTAAGGTGTATGAACAGGAACTTTTCAGCGGTAGAGGGTTAAAACGGAGTGTCCGCAACCTTTACCGGCTCGATTATTTCGAGGATATTAAGGTTAACACCGTTAAGGGAACCGCCGACGACAAAATGATTTTGAAAATCGATGTTACTGAAAAGCCAACAGGCGCTTTTTCTTTTGGCGCCGGTTTCAGCACTGTGGAAAATATTTTTGGTATGGCCTCCATTTCCCAGAACAACTTATTTGGGCGTGGCCAGATCCTTGAACTTGACGCCCAGATCGGAGGGAGGACAACCCTGTATAGACTGAATTTTACGGAACCCTGGCTGTTTGATATTCCTCTGTCAGCAAAACTTGATTTGTATGACTGGAAAACCGATTATGATACATACGACAAGAACAGCATAGGAGGAGGTATAAGGCTAAGCTACCCTGTTTTTGATTTTACGCGGGCATATATTGGTTATAATTACGAAGATGCAGATATAAAAAATATCTCAGACAATGCTTCGGAATCGGTTAAAGAACTGGAAGGCAAGAATACAATAAGCAGTATAACAACCGCCTTGATTTACGACTCGAGAAACAAAAGATTTAATCCCACACAAGGCTCTCGGCACAGTATTTCAGTGGAATATGCCGGCCTTGGCGGAAATGTCGCCTTTACGAAATATATAGGGGAAACCGGCTGGTATATCCCTGTGTTCAAGGATATTGTGACTTTTCTGCATGGCGAAGGCGGTTATGTCCAGGAAAACTCAGGCGGAATCCTCCCGGATTATGAACGATTTTATCTGGGAGGTCTAAACTCATTGCGTGGCTATGACTGGCGAGACATTTACGTTTTAGATGAAAACGGAGATGAAATCGGGGGAAACAAATATATACAATTTAATGCAGAACTTCTATTTCCCCTGCTAAAGAAGCAAGGGCTCGTTGGTCTTGTCTTTTTTGATACGGGTGATGTTTATAATGACGGTGAAGGTATAGGGCTGAGCAATCTGAGACAAACTGCGGGATTTGGTTTCAGATGGTATTCTCCCATGGGTCCTATCCGTCTTGAGAGAGGGTATGTAATTGATAGCAAGGGATCGGGGGCACAGTGGGAATTTGGAATGGGTACGTCTTTCTGACAACTATGAATGTGTTTAACTGGTTGAGTGGTAAAGCAGTTTCATAATAAAATAATTAGAATAGTGCCCAAAAATTAATCTATCATGGGCAGAACTTAAGTTTCCAATTCAGAAATTAGCAATTTTTCGCAAGGTCAAGGAAATCAAGGAATTATGCGGAGGCGTACAAGTAATTCCGCAGATTGACGCAGAGATTGCGGAAAAGGGCAATTTCCGGATGGAAACTAGACTATCTTTGAAGGGGGGAATAACATGCGGATGTGTAAAATGATTTTTGTGGCAACAGTTATTTGTTTTTGTTTACTTGCTTCTTCTTACGGAGCAGATGTTGCAAAAATAGGTATTGTAGATTTTCAGAGAATTCTTAAGACATCGAGTGCCGGCAAAAAGGCAACGGCTGAAATTAACAAACGGGGCAAAAAGATAGAGGCTGATCTCCAGAAAAGGGGGGAAGAAATCGAAGCTACAAAAAATAAGCTTGAACGTGAATCGCTTGTAATGAGTCGGGAGATGCGGGAAGAGAAAGAACGTGAAATAAGAATAAATATCAATGATTTTAAAACGTTGCAGAAAAAATATGTGGCTGAGTTCAAGGAGCAAGAAAAAAGACTTGTTGCCCGGATCCAGGAAGAACTTTTAGAAATTATTTCTGAAATGGGTAAAAAGGAAGGTTTTCTCCTGATTCTCGAAAAACGGGAGGCCGGAGTGATGTATTCCCCAAACACCATCGATATAACCGACCGGTTAATTCAGAAATACAATGCCGCTTTTGTCCGAAACGATGAAAAGGATAATAAGACAAAACAAAAATAAATAAAGCCGCTTGGTTAATTTAATGTCTTAAAATATATGTAACCTAATGAATTGAAATAGGTTTTAGGAAACTTGAATTTTTGCCCTATACATGGAATATTGAAATGTTGGAATATTGGAATGATGTTTTTTAAAAGAAGTTTCCTGTTTTTTTATGTTTTTTTCAGGTACATTCTCCCAATAAACCATTGCACCGGCATCCCAAAACCCATTATTCCATTATTCCAACATTCCCTCCGGGGCGTAGGCCCTACGGGCCGGAGGCCAATTGCGAGCGAAGCGAATTAAGTTCAAATGGAACTGTCATTGGCCAGGATAGCCGAAGTTGTCAACGGCGAGATAAAAGGAGATAAGAATAAAAATATTTGTGGCGTTGCGCCTTTTGAGGATGCCGCCGGTGATGAAATAACCTTTGCCGGTAATGCAAAATTTTTAAAAAAGATTGATGAAACAGATGCGGGGGCAGTTATTGTTCCACGAGATTTTAAATCTTCTACAAAAAACATTATACAGGTGGACAATCCCCAGCTTGCTTTTGCCATGCTTTTGAACCTTTTTTATCCCCCTTTAAAACCGGAAGCCGGTATAAATTCATCCTCGTATATCGGAAAAAACTTTGTATGCGGCCGGGAGGCGTCAATAGCTCCTTTTGCCGTGATTGGAAATAACGTCACTGTGGGTCATGGCATTGTGCTTCATCCCAACGTGGTTATCGGCAACAATGTTGTCATTGGAAACGATGTGCAGATTTACCCCAATGTGACAGTTCTTGAGCGCTGCACAATAGGAAACCGGGTGACAATACATGCGGGGACGGTTATCGGGAGTGACGGTTTCGGTTTTGCTCCAGACGGAAAAAAGTATTACAAGATTCCCCATACCGGTATTGTCCAAATAGATGATGATGTGGAAATTGGTGCGGGAAATACAATTGACAGAGCCACTTTTGGTAAAACCTGGATAAAAAGCGGAGTTAAGACAGATAACCTTGTTCACATTGCTCACAATGTGACCGTGGGTGAAAATAGTGTTCTTGTGGCCCAGGTCGGGATTTCAGGAAGCGTTACCATCGGGAAAAACGCCATACTGGCGGGACAGGCAGGGGTTGTAGGCCATCTGAATATCGGTGATAATGTAACCATTGGTGCTCAGGCCGGAGTTGCTAAATCTGTGTCTGGTGATGAAATTGTGTCAGGATCACCGGCAATACCTCATCGACTGTGGCTAAGAGTACAAAAGATTCTACCCAGGCTCCCGGAGCTTAAAAAGAGGCTGGAGGAAATCGAAAAAAGATTAAAGAAAATTGAGAGGTCGGAGAGAGAAAATGGAAAAAACTTTTGATATTCAAAAAATTATGAACTTATTACCTCACCGGTATCCGTTCATCATGATTGATCGCATCCTTGAACTGGTTCCCGGTGAAAAGGTGGTTGCTCTTAAAAACGTAACCATCAACGAACCTTTTTTTCAGGGTCATTTCCCTGGGAGTCCGATTATGCCCGGAGTACTTATTATAGAAGCCATGGGCCAGGCCGGAGCTGTGCTGGCTGCTGAATCACTGCCCGAAAAAGAACAAGGTTCGCTGATATATTTTATGGGGATGAACAAGGTCAAATTTCGAAAACCGGTTGTTCCCGGAGATCAGATTATATTTGAGATAAAATTTTTAAAACAGCGGGCCAAGGTGTTCAAGATGTCCGGAATGGCCTTTGTTGATGAAAAATTGGTGGCTGAAGCTGAACTCATGGCCTCTTTTGGAGAAAAATAATGATACATGCAACTGCGATTGTAGATTCAAAGGCCGAACTGGACGCTAACGTGGAAGTCGGGCCATATTCCATTATCCGGCAAAATGTGTCTATCGGGGCCGGAACCGTTATCGGGCCCCACGTCATTATTGAACCATATGTTAACATCGGCCAGGATTGTCATATATTTCAGTATGCCGCCATAGGGGCTGCTCCCCAGTCGTTGAAATTTGGGGGTGAAAAAACCTATGTTAAGATCGGACGCGGCACTATTATACGAGAATTTGTCACGGTTCATAGGGGAACGGAATTCGGCGGGGGCCTCACTGAAGTGGGTGAAGAGAACTTTTTAATGGCCTATACCCATATTGCCCATGATTGTATCACCGGACAAAAAGTTATTTTTGCAAACAACGCAACACTCGCCGGGCATATTACTGTCAGTGATCATGCCACCATCGGCGGACTGGTGGCAATACACCAGTTTGTCAGGATCGGCAAGTATGCATACGTCGGGGGAAAATCAGCGGTGGTAAAAGATATCCCACCTTATGTGCTTGCAGCTGGTGACAGGGCAAAACTGCATGGCTTAAACAGTGTTGGGTTGAAACGCCACGGGTTTTCACAAGAGACATTATCCTTATTAAAAAAAGCTTACCGGATTATTTTCCGCATCGGGATTACTTTAAATGAGGCCATAGAAAGAATCAGAGCGGAGGTGGAACAGACTCCCGAGGTGGTCAACCTGATCGATTTTATAAAATCTTCCCGGCGCGGGATTACAAGATAACAAATTTACAGTCTGTATGTCCATAAACCGGGAAAAAAGAGGCGTTTTGCAAAGGTCTCGTAAAGATACTATGCGGATAGGACTTATTGCGGGGGGCGGCCAGTTCCCCATCATTTTTTCAAAAGCGGCCAAATCCAAAGGATTTCTCATTTATGCAGTTGCTTATAATAATGAGACGGATCCTCGTTTGAAAGAGCATGTTGATACTATTGAATGGATCCATCTCGGTCAGATCAAGCGCATAATTAAGTTTTTTAAAAAGAACGAAGTAAGACAGTCGGTTATGATGGGGGCAATAACAAAAACGAGAATGTTTTCAGATGTAAGGCCTGACATCAAAGCCATTTCCCTTATTGCCGGCATGCGGCATACCCATGATGACGGTCTGTTAAGGGGTTTTGCCACACTTCTTGAAAAAGAGGGAATTGAAATAAAGCCCTCAACATTTTTGCTGCCGGATCTTCTGGCGCTAAAAGGCTGCTGGACAAAACGGAAGCCGACTCGATCCGAGAAGAATGATATCGAACTCGGCTGGAGAGTGGCCAAGGAGATCGGGCGTCTTGATATCGGCCAGTGCGTGGTGGTCGGAGGCGGGTCTGTTCTTGCAGTGGAGGCTATTGATGGAACCGATGCTACCATAATGCGGGGCGGAAGGCTTGGCAAAGGTACGGCCGTTGTCGTCAAGGTCTGCAAGCCCGACCAGGACATACGATTCGACATCCCTGCAATCGGTGTGCAAACAATTAAAACCATGTATGAAGCAGGAGCAGGGGTGCTCGTTGTTGAGGCCGGAAAGGCGGTTGTTTTTGACCGGGAAGAGATGATCGACATGGCGGACGAGTATGGTATTGCCGTAGTTGCTATGGAAAAATAAAGGTTATGAAAAAATTGCGTGTGGGTGTTGTGGGTGCGGGGTATCTCGGAAGATTTCATGCCGAAAAATATGCCCGAATGGATGACGTTGAACTTATCGGCGTTGTCGATATCAACAAATCCCAGGCCGAGGAGGTTGCCGGAAGGTTTAATACAAAGGCATATCCAACCCATCGACACCTTTTTGGAAAAGTCGATGCGGTCAGTATCGTTGTCCCTACACCGGCTCATTTTTCTGTTGCCAAGGATTTTTTGGGAAATAATATCGATGTGCTGATAGAAAAGCCGATGTCGGAAACCACTGAAGAGGCCGACGAACTCATCCGTTTTTCAAAATCGAAAAATCTTATTATCCAGGTTGGGCATCTTGAACGATTTAATCCGGCGGTTGTGGCCCTGCAGGATATTATTAAAAAGCCGATGTTCATTGAGTCCCATCGATTGAGTATTTACAAAGACCGGTGTACGGATGTGAGTGTTGTGCTCGATCTTATGATTCATGATATTGATATTATACTTAACTTTGTTCGGTCGGAAATCGTCGGTATCCATGCGGCAGGTGTTCCTGTAATTTCCGGACATGTTGATATTGCCAATGCACGTCTTGAGTTTAAAAGCGGGTGTGTCGCCAATGTTACAGCCAGTCGAATATCGACCAAAAATGAAAGGAAGATCAGGCTGTTTCAAAAAAATGCCTATATATCCGTCGATTTTGCAAATCAGGGAATTACCGTTATTCAGCAGAACGATAACATTGAAGGGGGGCTTATACCCGGCATGGAAATCAAACAGCTCAGTTTTGCAAAGGGTGATGCGCTGGAAGATGAATTAAAATCGTTTGTAAAAGCGGTAAAAAGACGTGAAGTTCCGGAGGTCACAGGGCAGATGGGACGTGATGCCTTAAAGATCGCTTTGAGCATTATGAAGCAGATTTGTGATACCAACAGTCGTTTTTTGCGTTAGCAATTGTATGAAACCGCTTTCAGATCAAAAATGTGTTATGATCATTGCGGGTGAAGCTTCCGGTGACCTTCACGGGTCACGGCTTGTAACCGCCATGCGCAAAAGAGACAATGCCCTGTTTTTCTGCGGCATTGGCGGACAGGCCCTTAAATCTGCGGGGGTCAAAATTTTATTTGATGCTTCAGAGCTTTCGGTTGTGGGGATAACCGAAGCCTTTTCCAAGATACCCAATCTGCTTAGAGGGATGGCTGTCGCCAAAAAGACCCTTAAAAAACTGCTTCCCGATCTTTTGATACTGATCGATTTTCCCGATTTTAACCTTAATGTGGCAGCCTTGGCCAAAAAGATTGGAATACCGGTGTTATATTACATCAGTCCACAGATTTGGGCATGGAGACCCGGCCGTGTAAAGAAGATCGGGAAGCTTGTGGATCATGTGGCGGTTATCCTGCCTTTTGAAGAAGACTTTTACAGAAAACATGAAATTCCGGTTACATTTGTGGGGCATCCTTTACTGGATACAAACCTTGATTATAAAAAAAAGGCTTTTGAAAATCCTGAAAATGATATTTCTGTCATAGGCCTTTTACCAGGTTCCCGCGATCGGGAAATTGCGCGGCACCTTCCTATAATGCTCGGTGCTGCCCAAATTTTGTTCAAAAGGATTAAGAACGTAAAATTTATCATTTCACTTGCACCTGGCGTGAAAAGAAAAACCGTGGAAGAAATCGTTAACAAACATAAGGGTGCTGCCGATTTTGAGATTGTATCCGGCCATGTAAGAAAAATCTTTGAAAGAAGCAGAGTTGTGGTTGCTGCATCCGGCACGGTTACTCTTGAATCCGCAATTTCCGGAACACCGATGGTAATTATTTACAAAGTGTCTTCCATAAGCTACTGGCTTGGAAGGGCAATGATACATGTCAAACATATCGGCCTGGTCAACCTCATTAGCGGCAAAAAGATTGTCCCCGAATTGCTTCAAGACCAGGCATCTCCTATCAGGATAGCAGACACGGTCTTCAATATGTTAAATGATGCTTCCGGCCTTGAAAGGTTAAGACACGAACTGATGAAAGTCAAAGATGCACTCGGCGGTCCGGGTGCCTCCGAACGCGTTGCTGATATAGCAGTTGGAATGTTGTATGATGCATGATAAAGATGCAAATGGTATAAATGCCCTTTTCTAAATATATTCGTTTTGAATATCATGAAAATATTATCAGAACCGATCATAAAAGACAGACACAGACGTTTGCTGTTGCTTATAAAGGATCAATGGCTCAGACTGTTTTTATCGATGATATGCATGCTGGTGATGGCTGGTGCAAGGTCCGCTATTCCTTTTTTAATAAAACCGGTTGTTGACGATATTTTTATAAATAAAGATATGGGGATGCTTAAGCTGATTCCCTTGGCAGTAATAACTATTTATTTAGTACTTGGTTTTGCCATGTATTACCAAGAATATTTTATGAGTTATGTGGGGCAGAATATCATCAGGCGTCTTAGGAACCGTCTTTATGATCGCATTCAGGACCTTCCTATTTCGTTTTTTCAAAGAGAAAAGACAGGAGTTCTGATGTCGCGGGTTACAAATGATGTAAACATTATAAAAAATATGGTTTCGTCTGTAGTTACCGGATCATTGAAAGATTTCTTTACCGTTATCGGATTGATATTTGTCATCTTCTACCGGGATTGGAAGATGGCCTTGATCGCGCTTGTTGTTTTACCCTTTGCTTTCTTTCCCATTGTTATGCTGGGAAGAAAAGTGCGTAAGGTCACTACCCATACGCAGGAGGCCATGGGGGGGCTCACGTCTACTTTGCATGAAACTTTTGCCGGAAATAAAATTGTAAAGGCATTTGGAATGGAAGGGTATGAAAAAGAACGATTCTTTAAAAAAACGCTTAAACTTTTCAAGTTTGAGCTAAAAACGGTTCGCTTCAAAGCCCTGTCCTCACCGGTTATGGAGTTTTTAGGCGGGTTGGGTATAGCCATGGTTATTTGGTACGGCGGTTACAAAGTAATATCCGGCACCTCTACCGCCGGAACCTTTTTTTCTTTCATGGCTGCCGTGATTATGCTTTATGCGCCATTAAAGAAATTAAGCAAGCTGAATAATATTATACAGCAAGGTCTTGCCGGTGCGGACCGAGTATTTGATATCCTGGAGTCGGAGTCTGATATTCAAGAGATATCCAATCCTGTTAAATTTAAGCGCGGCCCTCACCACGTTATTTTCAAAAATGTGTATTTCAAATATGATGAGGTAATGGTTCTAAAAGATATTAACCTGGATGTCAGGCCCGGAGAAATTCTTGCATTCGTGGGAATGAGCGGCGGCGGAAAAACTTCTATAGTTAATCTAATTCCCAGATTTTATGATGTCAGCAAGGGGGTTATCCTGATTGATGACATTGATATCAGAGATGTCTCAATATCTTCACTCAGGGATCAGATCGCCATTGTTACTCAGGAACCCATCCTTTTCAATGATACGGTTCGGAACAATATTGCTTACGGAAACCAGAATGCGTCTGACGAAGGTATAGAGAATGCTGCTCGGGCAGCTTATGCATACGAGTTTATACAGAACTTTCCACACGGCTTTGATACAAATATTGGAGAACTTGGCGGGCGGTTATCCGGAGGGGAAAAACAGAGAATTTGTATCGCTCGGGCGCTATTAAAGGATGCTCCCATTTTAATACTGGATGAGGCCACGTCTTCATTGGACGCAGAATCGGAAACGCTGGTTCAAAAGGCTTTGGAAAACCTGATGAAAGGACGAACAACCTTTATTATTGCGCACAGGCTTTCAACCGTTGGTTATGCCGACCGTATCGCCGTTATCGTTGACGGCCGAATCGTAGAAGAGGGAAAACATGAAGAACTGATTTCTCGAAAAGGACAGTATTTCAAACTTTACCAGATGCAACTCAGCAGCGGCAATTAAAAAGGGCTCCGGAAGAATTCACAGTAAGAAAACATGCCGGCAAGTCTTTTTCGACATAATTTATCGCAAACAAGCTTTCCTAAAGTCTTTATGAAAATCCGTTCCATTATATATAGATATGTGTTCAAAGAGATGATTCCTCCTTTTGTCATCAACTTGATATTTTTTACTTTTGTATTTCTGATGGTAGAGATGCTTAAAGTTACAAACATGGTTGTAAATTACAGTGTCAGTGTGTTAACTGTCCTTATAATGCTTGCTTATTCTACGCCGTATTTCCTCACCTATGTAATACCCATGTCAATCATGATAGCGATCCTTCTCACGTTTCTTCGATTGTCCGGAGACAATGAGATTGTTGCACTAAAAACCAGTGGTATGAGTATCTACGGGTTGTTGCCACCGACAATGTTTTTTTGTCTATTGGGGTGTCTGCTTACACTTTTTATGACAATATATGCAATGCCGTGGGGAAGATTATCCTTAAAAGAACTAACATACAAGGTGGTTTCGTCCAATCTCGAAATCGGACTTAAGGACAGGACATTCAATGACAGTTTTGAAGACGTGGTGCTTTACGTGAATAAAATAGATCCTAAAAGTAAAGAACTTCAAGATATTTTCGTTGAAGATAAAAGAACTCAAGACATTGTCGGCACCGTGGTGGCGCCAAGGGGAAAACTATTCAGTGAACCCGACGAATACGTTTATCATTTATTGCTTTTCAATGGTGTTATATATCAAGTTGATGTTAAGAACAGATCGACAAATTATATTGATTTTGAGACCTATGAAATTCGCCTGGACATTAAACAGGCGGCTTCGAGATTGAAACAGGGAGCCAAACACAGGAAGGAGATGAGTCTTGTTGAATTGCGGGATTATTTGAAAAATAGTACCCGGAGAGATAGCAACTATTATAATACACTGATGGAGTTGCACAAAAAATTTTCAATTCCAATTGCATGTTTTGCACTCGGGCTTCTGGCGGTTCCATTCGGCATACAATCCGGGCCTACAAAAAAATCATTTGGCTTGGTGCTGGGTATGATTTTCTTTTTGATTTATTACCTGTTGTTAACTGCAGGGTTGGTTCTTGGTGAAACAGGCGCCTGTCCTCCGGTCATCGGAATGTGGGGCCCAAATATTGTGATGGGCAGTTTAGGATTGTATCTGCTCGTTCAAACAGCCAATGAGCGTCAAATAAGGATCGGTCCTATTTCGAATCTGTTAAAAGGGATTAAGTCCCGTTTAGTCAGACGGGGAGGGGCTTAGCCCAAATTTCTGAATTGTTGATAATATGTCCTTAATCGAAAAATATTTGACCAAGGAGATTTTTAAATACTTTGGTATTGTTCTATTAACAGTGGTCGGAATATATTTAGCGGTAGATTTTTTTCAAAGGGTAGATAATTTTTTAGAAGCAAATCTTCCATTTTCAAAAATTATAAGCTTTTATCAGCTTAAGATACCGTTGATAATTGCACAAATAGCGCCGGTTGGCATTCTTCTGGCGGTTATTATTGTTTTTGGTCTGATGAACAAGAACAATGAGATTATCGCTTTAAAAAGTAGCGGCGTAAGTATCTTCTACCTTTTAGGGCCGGTTGTATTGATAGGGTTATTATTAAGCACCCTCATTTTTTTATTATCAGAGTTGGTTGTGCCGATTACCATAAGCAAGGCCAACAGGATCTGGAATGTGGAGGTTAAGAAAGAATCTGCCGTTATATCTAAGGGGAAGAATATATGGATCAAGGGTAACCGTGTGATATGCCATATTACATACTATAATCCGGCAGACAGTGCTATTTTAGGGGTTGCCCTTAATTATTTTGATAATGACTTCAAATTAACCCGACGGGTGGATGCTAAAAAGGGTGTCTTCAAAAACGGAAAATGGATTTTCTATGAAATTATGGAGCAAAAGCTTGATAAAGAAAGTAACCATTACCGGGTAACATTCTTTGAAGAACGGGAAGAGCCGTTCTATTTCTTGCCTGAGGATATAAAGAGGGTAGTCAAAAAATCGGAGGAAATGGGTTTCCTGGAGTTGTTTACATATATTAAAAATATTGAAAACGAAGGGTACGATGCCTCTGTTTATAAAGTAGATCTGTATGCCAAGCTGGCATTTCCTTTTGTCAGTTTCATTATGTGTCTGGCCGGGACAGGCATTTCGAGTAAAAATAAACTTAAGGAAAGCCTTTCCGTTAGTGTATTCTATGGTATTTGTATGGTATTTTTTTACTGGATATTCTACAGTTTTTGCCTATCACTTGGATATGGAGAAATGCTTCCTCCTTTAATGGCGGCTTGGACGGCCAACGTTGTTTTTCTCTGTTTTGGCGTGCTTGTTTTACTGAAATGATGAAGTCAGAATCTCTAAAACTCTCCAGTCTATCCGAAACCCATTGTGAAATTCTAAGGCATTCATCCAACACAATGCCTGTGATCTGGGTGGTAGAGGAAAAGGGGGTAAGGACAGTTGTAAAAGATTTCAGCAACAGTAAGTTTTTTTACCGAAACACAGTCGGGAGATTTCTGATATGGCGTGAACGCAGGGCTTATGAATCACTAAAGGATCTTAAGGGTATTCCCGCTTGCTATGGGGTTATTGACGGGCTCGCTCTGGCACTTGAAGAGATACCCAGCCGACCTTTGAAAAAGCATAATAAGAATATAAAGTTATCAGATACTTTTTTTGACGATCTAAAAAACATCGTTGACAGTTTCCATAAAAGGGGCCTTGCACACTGTGATTTAAAAAATGGCGCCAATGTTTTGGTGGGACATGACGGCAGACCTTACATCGTGGACTGGAGCGCATCCATATCCGAAAAAGAATGCAGATTTTTTCCGCTGAATCGCATCTATTTAAGATTTGTTATGGATGATTACTTTGCCATTATCAAATTGAAAATGCGCTATGCACCTGAAACCTTGACCCCCGAAGAAAAAAGAAAGTATGCGCAACTGAGCCATATAGAAAGAGGCGTCAGGAGTATCAGAGACAGATTGCGCAAAATCTTAAAAAAAATTGTGTGAGAATTGGCTAATATAATTCATAAACTTATCGGTCTGAGGCAAGGCGTTACGGGTCGGTGATGTTTTGATTTCGTTTCCATATCTTTAAGGGAGGTAGAATGGTCAATAATTTAGTGGACCGGATCCATGAGATTTTCAACAACCAAAGACTCAGATATGTTTTATTAAAGTCACGGTATCCGATTTTTTTGATTGCCGTTATAATTTTAATTCTGAACATAAACCCTGCTTGGTTTCCGATCGGATTTACAGTGGCCCTCTTCGGTGAATTGATCCAACTTTGGTGCTTCGCATCTTTGGATAAAAATAGAATGCTTGCTGTTAAAGGGCCTTATATGTTGATGAGAAATCCGATGTACATCGGCCGCTTCTTTTTGTTGCTGGGTGTTTTGCTCCTTGCGGGCAATGGTTGGATAATCCTTATTTTTATCGTGGTTTATTATTTTTATATGGTCAATCGTGTCAAACGGGAAGAAGCCAAGTTACAGCCATTGTTTGGAGAATCCTATAGAAAATATTGCCAAAAGGTAAACCGGTTTATGCCATCCCTTAAAAGCGTTAATTGGGAATCATTATGGTTTTTCAGATGGAACCTTCTTTTAAAAAACAACGGGCACTGGAATTTTATAGCCATGCTCGTTTGTTTTTTTATGTTTTATTTTTTTACCTTTATATATACAACTTAAATGTTAAGTGAAATTTAATAAAATCGCTGTGGGCTCCTATCAATTCGGC
>CAZDAB010000012.1:0-18471 GCA_964502855.1 uncultured Desulfobacteraceae bacterium
AACAATTTGAACATCGAACATCGAACGCTCAACATCGAACGTCGAATAAGGATATTGCTTCGCTCTATTAGATTATAAAATTGAAACACCGAAGGTGTACAGTCCTTCGATGTTGGACGTTGGATGTTCGATGTTGGACGTTCATTTTTTATTTTAGCTCATAGTTTAGTGTTTAATAGAAGATGTTGCATTCAGATTTACGCCAGTTCAGGAGCCCTGAATTTACTCTCTCAGGCCCTTGTTCACTCAAGGCTGTACCAGAGATACTGCGCTATTTGTGAGCCGAAATTACCAGTACCCCGGTGATCAATATGCCAATAGGCCGTCGATGGGTATGTCAAAGAACATCTGTCAAATAAACTCTTTACACGAACACCTCATTACCGTAATATTGACTCTATCAAACGGTGAATGTCCACTCGGGAAATACTTATTTTAAAATTCAAATGAAACGTACGGCTTAGTTCAAGTCATTTTAGGGAGTTATCGGGCTCTTGTTTTTGTGATGTAATATCCCGAAACATCACATAATTACCTGAGTGAATAAAATTAGGACTAAAATGCATAGGCATTTTCCTTTATTGACCATTCGATTACAAAAATCTATAATTATCTACATTATGAAGTATGGATAAGGAGCTCTGATATGCCTCTTTCGGACGAGAAATCGGAAAAGCTTGCTGCCAAATCGCGGTTATTAGAGTTGATTGACAAACTCTCAGATGACCAGCTGTTAATTCTCTTAAAAAAAGCGGAAGAATTGCTATTAAAAGGCCATCGCAAACAGCTTAGGAAGCTCTGTCCAATAAATATAAATTTCACAGTTCAGGATCATGAGGTTAAGGGCGCCATTCACGACATCAGCTATAGCGGAGTATTAATTGAAACCAGCAAGGCCTTTTCCGTTGGAAGCGAAGTTTTACTGTCATTTTCGATTCACGGCATCCAAGATTCCATTAAAATCATCGGCGAAGTTGCTAGAAAATCCTCTCGGGGAATCGGCGTGAAATTTAAGAATTTAACTAAGCAACAAGAAAAGATGATAAAATCCATAGTTGATTCTCGTTAGTAGAAGCGACGCATTCATTTTTTTGTCAAATAAAGAAGGAAATATTGGCCGTTTGTTTTGGGCGGCATATGGTCTTATGTGCTCTAATATTGCAACGTTATCTTTTTTTAAATACCGGCCCTGTTGTTTATGCAGCGTTAGGGTGAATAAAGGTAATGAATAAAGCATGGATATAGAACATTATGAAGGTTATCTTTCCGGATCCGGCAAGGGTCGGGTATACCTAGATTTTTTTAATTTGAAAGAGGCACCATTTTCCATCACTCCTGACCCGGAATTCCTCTATTTTTCAAATACGCACCAGAGTGTTATCGATAAAACTCTATACGGTATAAACAACCGGATGGGCTTCATTCTCTTAACCGGCGAGGTTGGAACAGGAAAAACAACGATTTGTCGTTCAATATTAGATAGTTTGGATGGCAAGGTTGAAATGGTTTATATCATAAATCCATCACTCTCCGGCAGAGAACTAATATCAAGCATTTTGGACGATCTGGGAATCGATTATACGGCAGGCTCTTCAAAAAAGGATCTTATTGATAAACTGAATCGTTTTTCATTATCAGCGAGCGAAACCAAGCCGGTGGTAATAATCATCGATGACGCTCAAACCATGCCCATTGATGCGCTGGAAGATTTGCGTCTCCTTTCTAACCTGGAAACAGATAAAGAAAAATTACTGCAAATGGTACTTGTGGGCCAGCCAGAGTTGATCGATCTTATTTCTCGCCGTGAAATAAGACAACTGCGGCAACGGGTTGTCATAAACTGTCATTTGGAATTTTTAACACCACAAGAGATAGAAGGCTATATAGCGAGAAGGCTTTTTGTAGCTGGAGATAAGGGGCAGATTCGATTCACACGGAAAGCGAAACAGCTGATAGCCAAAGGGTCAAGCGGAACCCCCAGATTAATAAACCAGATTTGTGATTATGCCCTGACTTCAGGTTATATATCCAATGATTTCACTATCGGCCCTAAACATGTCAAAAAGGCAATAGCAGAGCTGCGAGGCATGGACTTTAAAGGGGGTCCCCTTGACGGCAAAAAAACCGACCGAACAAGAAAAAAGGACCGGAAATGGATACTTTTTTCCGTATATGGCCTGATTATTCTGATGATAACGTTGTTAACAGTTTATTTTCTTCACATAAACATTATTATAAATAAAAAAGATGACAAAATCAATATTAATACTGCCGATTCACCACCCAAGGAGAGTACCGCAGCAGAGAACACTGATAGTGCTTCTACTCCAACCGTTGAAAACGATGAGACTGCGACTTCTGTGGTTTCTTCTGTCCCCGACCCAATGAAGACGGTTAATCTAAATAATGCGACTACCTATTCTCCTCCGGCAACCAGTAGAAATATTGATGAAATCAGCCAAAGCTTGCCATTTATTGTACAGATCGCTTCGTATAAATCAATTGACAGAACTATGGCAGCTTTTTTTAAATATAAAGTAAGAGGGATTGATGCCCATTGGAATCGTGTCGATCTTGGAGAAAAAGGGATATGGTATCGGTTGTTCATCGGACATTTTGAAACCAAAGAGAGCGCAATAAAATATAAAAATGATCATGGACTGGCCGAATCAATGATTGTATTCACACCCTGGACCGTATTGGTAGCAAGATCCGTTTCCAAACAAAATTTTGATGAGATTCGCTCTGTGTTACGGGGAAATCAATTCGATTATGATACCATCAAAAACACAGATGGGAGCTACAGGCTTTTGACGGGAGCCTTTGTAAATAAGGAAGGTGCCGAAAAATTGGCTCAAGGAATTATTGCGCTTGGCTATAATGCCAAGGTCATTATGCGGTAATTCGTTTTCAAACTTTCTATAGCCGGTTTTTAAATTCGTTTAGTATTGGAGATACGCATGAGCTTGTTGAATGAGGCCCTCAGAAAAAAGGCCAGCCAGCATATGCAACCGAAGAAAACCGGTTATATGCGAAATGAGCCCAAGGCTTTAACAAAAGGGAAAACGAAAAGATATATTATCGTTTTTTTTGTTGTTTTGATAAGCACTATAGGTGCCCTAGGCGCCTTAAAGTTATTTTACCTTCCGGATCCTGCATCTAATAAGTCACCAATGATTGCTGCGAGTCCTGTTCAACAGACCGTTGAAACCCGCAATTTAGTCCAACCCGAGCAGATGCAAGTTGAGCAAAAACAAGAAGTAAAAAAGGGAGCGAAGTTGGAAGCGATAGTTTCAGGGGAACCAAAACCGCAAAACAAAAAAAATGACCATTTGATAGCCGAACCCAAAAGGATATTTAAAAGTAGTCCGACAAAAACCCTAAACCCTCCTTTAACAGAGGTACAAAAAACAAATAGGAAGAAAAAAAATAAAGTAAGTATTAAAAAGGCAGCCAAAACGGCTATCGATCACGGAACTTTAAACCTTTTTTTTCAGAAGGCATTGACCTATCATCGGCAAAACAAGCTGGATGAGGCTATCCATATGTATCAGGAAGTGCTTTGGAAAAATCCGGAACATTTTGATGCTCTTTTCAACCTCGCCTCTGCATATATTAAGACCTCTGATTTTTCAAAAGCGTATCCCCTTCTTAATAAGTTGAAAGATCTGGACCCCGAAAAATCAGAGGTTTTATTGAACCTTGCCATAGTGGAAATCGCCCTGGGAAGACCCCAAAGTGCTCTTGCATATCTCAGCATTGCTGAAAAGCAAAAAGATGGACCGCGGTTTGAAATCTATTTTCACCGTAGTGTTGCCTTAAGCCAGCTCGGCAATCTAAATGAAGCCATCATCTGGTACAAAAGAGCTGAAGAGGTTCATCCGCATCATTCGCGCCTATTGTTTAATATTGCTTTGATCTACGATAAGATGCAAAATTATCCGGAAGCCGTTAGATACTATTTAAAATTCTTGAAACAGGATCTTTCATCGCCAAATGAAAAAAAAGAGGTGGTAGCGCGTATTTTGGCACTTAAGGTTTATATGGCAGATCAATCGAGAGAATTGTTAATTCAAAACCATGAATAGATAAAAAGGATTCCCAATGAAAAAATATATCGGGGAAATATTGGTTGACATGGGTTACATTGACCAAGACCAATTGGATATGGCGTTGATGGAAAATAAGAAAACCGGCATCATGGTGGGAGAAGTGCTTCTGAGATTAGACTGGATAACCGATGAGAATATGCGAATGGCGCTTGCCGTCCAGAGTGGCGCCAAGATATTGGATACCAAAACGACAAATATTGATCACGGGTTGATTGCCGAAATCCCTCTGAGTTTTGTTACCGGACATGGGATCTTCCCATTTGAATTAGAGGGACAAACTATAAAAATGGCAACAACGAATCCATTCGATGTGATTGCCAAAGATGAATTGGCACGTATGACCGGTTACCAGGTGGAAACCTATATTGCTTCCAAGGAATGGATTTCAAACTCCATCGATTTTTATTACAAGACCGCAAAGACAATCGATGATGACATTGAAAAAATTATCGCTGTAAGATTGGAAGGAAGAGAATCTCAAGAGGATGAAATCATAAGACTTGCTGATCTATTGATTGAAAAAGGAAGCGTTCTTGGTGCAAGTGACGTTCATGTTGTGGCCGATGTAAACCTGGTGAGAGTATACTACAGGATTGACGGTGTCTTGCAGCAGACCTATCTGTTCCCAAAAACTTTTCAGCAAAGCCTGGCAACCCGTTTCAAGATCATGGGTGATATGGATATCTCCAACCCGAACATCCCCCATGATGGACGTATCAAATATCAAGGGAGTTTTGGTGAAATAAATATCAGGGTTTCGACCTTTCCCACTCAACTGGGTGAGACCTTGGTGATGAGGCTTTTACTCTATAAAGAAATTGTGGGTGATCTTGAAAGGCTCGGTTTTGAAAAAGAAGATCTTGAAAAATTCCTAAGAACTATCAAGCGTCCTTACGGCCTGATTCTTACAACCGGTCCCACGGGGTCGGGAAAAACCACCACCTTGTATACCGCACTTATGGCTATAAACAGTCCCAATATAAACGTCATGACCATTGAGGATCCCATTGAATATGTTATCCCTACTATTAGGCAGACTGCTGTAAATCCAAAGGCCGGCCTTACCTTTGGCAATGCCTTAAGAGCTGCAATGAGACAGGATCCGGATGTTATTCTTGTTGGCGAGATCAGAGACCAGGAGACAGCAGAACTGGCCATGCGAGCCTCAATTACGGGCCATCTGGTTCTGTCAACCCTGCATACCAATGATGCTGCTTCAGCCATTAACAGATTGCTCGATCTGGGTGTCAATGCCAGCATGCTTGCTTCTTCCATCACAATGGTGGCGGCCCAGCGACTGGTCAGAAAACTCTGTCTCCAATGCCTAAACAAAACAATCCCCACACCCGACGAAGCGGATGTCTTTATCCGTAATGGCCTTGAAGTACCTTCCGAACTTGCCAGACCGAAAGGATGTAACAGCTGTAACAATTCCGGTTATACAGGGCGGATTGGCATTTATGAGGTTATTCAAATTGACCGGGCCATGGAAGAGCTTATTTTTTCCGGTGCCCTGCATAGTATCATTGAAGAAACCGCCGTCAAAGCAGGCACCAGCCTTTTACTAAAACAGGCTCTCAAAAAGGTGCAATATCAGGAAACATCTCTTGAAGAGGTTTTAAGAGTGGTCGCAACCGATGCCTAAATATCAATATAAAGCTATAGATAGCACAGGAAAAATAATTAGGGGTAAAGTTGTTTCCCTGAATATGGCCGAGGTTGAAGAGAATCTTTCGCGAAAAGGCCTCACCCTCATAAAAAGCAAACCGCTTAAAAAGGGTATCCGCGGCAAACTGCAATACGCGGGGAAAATCAAGCCACGAATACTAATAGAATTTTATCACCGGCTTTCCCAGACCCTGGTTATGGGCTTGCCGATACTCACGGCGCTGGAAGAAAACGCCAAGATACTTCCGTTAAAATCATTCAGCATGGTTGTCACTGAGGTCAAGGTGTCCATAGAAAGCGGCAAAACGCTTTATGAAGCCATGAGTCAATACCCGAAGGTTTTCAACAAACTCGATTTGGCCATTATTCGGTTAGGGGAACAATCCGGCGTTTTGCCAAAGGCCATGAAAGATCTGGCTGATTTTCTTGAATGGAAGGAAGACATCCGATCAACCATCAAAAAGGCAACCATTTATCCTTCGTTTGTCATTATTGTTATCATAGCCGTGATCGGGGTGTGGGTTGGCTATGTTCTGCCGCAGATGGCTGTTCTCCTGACAGAAATGGGAGTTGCCCTGCCTGAGGTTACTAAAACCATTTTAAGTGCCAGCCTTTTTGTTCAAGAAAATTGGATGTGGATTGTCGGCATTGTCTTTGCCGGTCTATCATTTCTATATATGTTTCAGAAGCCCAAAAAAGGGAAAATATTGTTTCACAAGATCCTTTTACAGATTCCAATAGTAGGAGATGTCGCGAGGAACATCGCCCTTGCACGTTTAAGCCAAAACTTCGCGACCATGTATCAGTCCGGCATGGTAATAAGCACCATATTTGAGATTTTGACCGATAATATTATAGGGAATCGTTATTTGGAAGATCGGCTGGCGAGAGCCTTTCAAGAGATCCAGCGCGGCCAGCTTATTGCCAGCGGTTTTGAAAATGCAGGCGGCTTCCCCCCGCTTTTTTTGGGAGCTATCAAAAATGGGGAATTGACCGGAACCCTGGATGAATCTTTCAATCGCCTGGGTGATTATTATGATGGTGAGGTCAAGCGCACAGTACAGGTGATGGTTAATGCCCTTGAACCCATGACAATTATTTTTCTGGGAGGTGTATTTGCACTCATTATCCTTTCGATTATGCTGCCGCTTTACGATGTGATTGGCCAGATAAAATAAATTATGGGCAGGTCGTTACGGCTATTGAAAAGATTTGCTGTGCACAGTTGTCACCTGAACTACCGGGGTTATTATCATTATTATCACGGACCAGAACGGTAATCGGAAAATTGCCGTTTGCTGTCGGCGTACCGCTAAGATGAATGTTGTTGGCCTGTGACCATTGGGATGAAGCTTCCGTGCCGAGTGAAGAACAATCGCTTGTTGAAGGGCAGGACAGAGTATTTGGTATGGAAGTCAGCCATCCGGGTGAGTTTTTAAGGCACCATTTATATTCTCCCCCTCCCGAAAAAGGTACTCCTCCTTCAACATACAGGATTGCAGCGTAGAGTTGGCCGGTACACGCCCGGGGCAATTCATTGTTTATAATCCTAAGCCGACCCGGAGTCTTCGCATAACAGCCTGCTTTGTTCTTGAGTTCCCTAAGTGTTACCTGCCTGACGATATCATTAGGAGATGTCGTTACATTGCCGTTATGCTGCCCGGAAGTATTTGGGGTTGAATCCACAGTATAATCATCACCACCGCTGATAACTAAAAAGGCGATATTGACTGTTGTTCCGGATGTTATGTTGGTTGTTTGCCGGCCACAAGTACCCCCTGTGGATGAAGAAGCAAGATAGTTGTCATAAACATACACTAAGGATTTTCTCCAGGCATCATGGATATTCCTTACCACCGCAGGAAATTCCGAGCTATTCGGCAGTCTGCCATTTGGCACGGACCAGCTGGTCACCGCTTGAACCGCGGCAGTGATCGTATTATTTGTCTGATTATACTTCTCCCTTTTTACCCTGGGACCGACAAGGGTCAATCCCACACCAATCAGGGCACCCATAATCAGCACCGCCAGAATAACAGGCATCAGGGCAAAGCCATTCTGTTGCGCGCTGAACGGCAAATTGCGTTTTGTACATAACATACTAAATTGAAGTTACGGATCGACACGAGTTAAGGGTTAACTGTAATAACAAAGTTTTTTTGGGCACAATTGTCATTAGCCGTTCCCGTATTGTTGTCATTATTGTCACGGGAAAGAACGGTAATAAAATAAGTGCCGGTTGCGGTCGGCGTACCGTTGATTTGAAGATTATTTGCCTGGGACCATTGGGATGCAGCTTCCGTGCCCAGGGCAGAACAACCCGTTGACGAAGGGCAGGCAGGTGTTCCGGGCGTGGGTGTAATACCGGGGGGCAATGTACCTTTTACACACCACTTGAAATCTCCGCCCGATGTAAAAGGGATTCCGCCGTCAGCATATATTCGTATGTCATAAAAACTGCCCACTTTTCCATAAGGCAGATCATTGTTGATAATATTAAGTTGAGGGCCTTGACATCCTATTTTGCTTCTCAGTTCATTAAGGGTGACCCATTCAACGATATCATCATATTCTTCGGCCCGAACAAAGTCACCGTTGTAATTATCCACACTCAGGCCTACATTGTAAACATTGATCGTGGCAGCTGCCGCAACCGCCAGATTACCAATGGTCTGATTGTTGTAATTTGCGCCGCCACTTACAATCATATATGCAACATCCGAAACATCTGTATACGTAGAACATGCACTGTTCTCACATCGCCGTACCGTGATATGGGTCGTTTTGCGGCCACAGATATTTGAATTCAGATTACTATCATAGATGTAGTTGATCGGTTTTCTCCAAGAATCATTTTGCTTTTTGATGGTGCCGGGGAATTGTGAAGTATTCGGAAGGCTGCTATTGTTTGAAACAGCATAGCCGGTCACCGATTCAACCGCAGCCTTAACGGTTTCCCGTGTTTCAATGCGTTTGGATCTTTCATACAGCGGACGTGTCAACGAGGCGCCAAATCCGACCATCAGCCCCACGATGATAAGAACCACGGCCATTTCAATGATCGTAAATCCTTCATTGCTTAGCTTCATTTCAGGACTTATAATGTTGACTACAATTTCCAGCCGAATATCGCGATGGTTGTATCGGCGGTATAATTGGCGCCGGCCCGAATTTCACCGGTTGTGCGGACGCCATCATCATACTTGGTGTCAATCTCCTGACAAGTTTCTGCCGGTATATTGGTGACAATAATATAATTGTCATTACCGCCTAAATTATAATAGTCGACCCTCATGGTTCCGCCAAATGCATTTTTGGGTAAAGTGAGGTCTGTTCCCGATCCCGGTATAATTTCGGCAAGTCTCATATCTTCAATTTCATATCCATCAGTTTCATCCATCAGGCCGTCGCCGTCACCATTATGCGTGTCACCGATTGGGGTATTTGTATCGTTTTCATCACCCGGCAGCATGCCGAACTTATCCTGATAGGTAAGTACGGCGGCACGCATCCCATCGATATCTCCCACCAATCTTTTGACCTTGGCATTCTTGATCATGGCCTGCCCCTTGATAATACCGCCGATCAAAAGACCGATAATTATCAATACGATGGCAATTTCCACGAGTGTAAATCCTGATTGAGAGTTAATGCGTTTCTTGATTTTGTTCATAATAATCCCCTTAAAAGATAATGATATAAAAACAGGTAATAAAATATTGAATATTCTACTTAAATTCAGCCTAAAAGTCAAATGATTTTTGAAAATTCTACAACTTATCGAAGTCATAAACCTTTTAACGTCAACCTGTTATGCCATCCGCATAAAAGAATGGTTAGAGCAAGTTAGCCAATCCTTTTGATATAGGGGGTAATGAAAATGACCAATTCCCTGCTTTCCCCTTTGTCTTCCGCTTTTTTAAACAGGTATTTAAGTATTGGGATTTTATTGAGCCATGGCAAGCCTTCATGATTTAATTGTTTAAGCTGGCTGATCAGGCCGGCCAGTACAATAGAGTTTCCCTCCCTTACCCTGACTGTGGTGGCGAGTTCCTGAAGGTCGATTACCGGGTTTGAAATGCTCTGGGTGGTGTCGACCGATGTGGGCAATTCCACTTTTTCCTCTCCCTGTATCCGGGTGATGGTGGGTACGATATGCAGGGTGACAATTCCATCGCTGGATATCTGGGGAGTGATGCCCAACTGCAAGCCCAGAACGGTTCGCTTGATGGAAGTCCCGAAGGTAATGACACCGGTTTCGGGATCACGATCCACACCGGTCACATCACCATATGGGAACTGATAACCGACGGTCATCACAGCCGAGCGACCGTTCATTACCGTCAGGTGAGGGTTGGACAAAACCGAGACATCTCCTTGTGTTTGCAAAAAATCCAGAATCAGACTCAAGTTGGATTGATCGGCCAGGGCAATCGTCCCCCCACTGTTAAAGCTGATACCTAAATTATCAGGTAATGCATTCCAACTGGATGTAAAATCTACGTTCATGCTGGACCAGTCTATACCGTATTTATTGGTGTCACTGAGTTTAACCTCCATTATTTTGGCCTCTAAAAATACCTGCCGGTGCAGCGATTCGGATAATGAGTCAAGGAACCGGACCATGGATGCTAATCTCCGGGGTGTATCTGCCATGTAAATAATACCTGCGTTTCGATTTATCCGGAGAGTCCCTTGTTCTGATTTAAGGCCTTCCAGATCTGTTTGGAGTCTTGTCCAAACATCAGTATTTTCAACCGATCGTTCTGCCTTAACCTGAAATTTGCCCGCCACCCCTGAACCGGCAACTCCGGCGGTGAGCATATCCCCACCGACCTCAATTTCTGTTTCTCCAGCCATGTCCAGATAATCCAGATGATATATCCTTTCATCAAATCTTTTGATATTTAAATTACCGTCTTCAATTTTCCATGCGTAACCGGCCCCTTTCACCACCACCATGTCAAAGGCTTCTTGAAAAGTAACTCTTTTTAAATTTACAGTAACAGGTTTGGCAAGATCAATTTCAGATTCAACGGAAAGATTTAAATCCGTGTCTTTGGTAATTGCGCTGATAACCGCACCCAGAGGTGCATTGTTAAAAACCAGCGCATACAGCTTTGTTTCTTTTATAAGTCCTTTGGCGACGGGCTCAAGCTTTTCGGAAAATGGCGGTGGGCCAGGTGGTTTTATTGTTTTTTCTTTCTGTATAATGGCTTCAGGGTGTATCTTGTCCATTCCCATATCAGCTACCGGTCTGGGTTCAGGAAGGCTACAACACAAGCAAAAGCTGAAAAGTATAAATGAAACAACCATAAAAAATCTATACGTTATTGATCGAATCAAGTTATTCATAATTTCCCTCGAAATTTCAATGGGTTATTTTTCTCCCCTAAATCGAAGACTTTTTCCATATTTCTCCTGTTGATTATAAACTATTTCTGAGCCCCTTGCAAAACCCCCCTTTTTGCCAAATCCCGGCGAGAGGCTCAAATTTTAACCCGCCGCCGGGATGGTTAAAATAGATGCTTTTCCTTACATTCCATGGTCCAGAGAAAAGTATACTTCTGGTGTTTGAATAAACCATGTCTTTCCTTTTTTTGTCAGTACGACACCTTTATTTGTGACCTTCTGTACGTTAAAGCCGCGTATACTGTCCTTTTCCATCAATCTTTTTCCTTCGATCAATGCAAACGAACGTTGATTACCCCGGGCATCTAAAATCTGCATTATCCCTGTAAGGACAGGCAGTTTAATTTCTAAATTTCCTTCGAATTCAAATAGTTGAGATTCGGATTGAGGGGGTTGCTTTTTAACTACTTTTAAATCAGGGGCGAACTTTGATACAATAGGTTTGAGATCAATATTGTCTACGCTCTCTTTCATGATTAAGGAAATTTTTTTCTCAAGCCCCAACCACTTCCGGCTTGCCAGTCTGGTCTCTTTTGAAAGCCCGGCGATCGGAGGACTAAACAGGGATGCCAGGACAAATCCGTTATATCCAAGGAAAATAAAGGCAACTAAAACCCAACCCCCTATACACAAGCGTTTTCTGCTACCCAAGGTTATCATAATAGAAAACTCTTTTTTAAAATTTGCCCTTCTCGACTGTAACGTTTAACTTTTGAATTGGTCTGCATTCGGTTTTTATATATTTTTGAAATTGAGCATGGTTTTATTATCAAGTCGGGTTGACAGAATCATTAATTGTGTATCTGAAATAAAACTGAAGCTGAAATTTTGCTCGTTTCGAAAACGGGTCCGTCGTTATCTTTACGTGTCTAATCATCAGGTATGGCAGTTCATTTTGAAGCGTCTTTAGCCATGGCAAAATTCCTTCAAACGGCCCTTCGAAATATAGGGTTAGCGGAGTACTGGAATCGCTCGTCTGACCGGGAATGCTTTCCATCTGAACCTCATTAAATTTATGTTTTGAGGCCAGAGCCCTAAGGCTGTTTTCAACCGCCAAAAGACCAAACTTTATGGACTCTACGGGAAGGGCTAAAGAATCTCTTCTTGTTAACACCTTCGAAATATTTCCGGAATTGTTTTTCCAGAACAGATCATCCAGGCGAAAAATCTCTTCCTTTTCAATTTCAGCCATGGTGGTAGCAATTTTATTAATGTTCCAGTGGGTAAGGATCAGGGGGCATGCCCAGATGAGGCAAATAATGATCCATCTTGTTGTTAAGTTGGCTTTCATGGCAAATTAAATTTAAGTGTAAACAGAAAATTATTATACCCTTCTTCTACTTTGTTTTCGTCGACCTTAAAATCAATATTCTGAATACTTAGTGATCGGGTTCCTCGAAAATAACGGTTCAGGTTTTTAAGAAGTGTTGAAAATGTATCTTTAAGCTGATCGGCTCCGGATACTCTGACGATGCCATTAATGGAAACTGCCGGATTGGTTTCCGTCTCTATATCCATATCTGTTATCCAGGCATTATCAGGTATGGATCTGCCGATATTAATAATAACTTTTCTTGGGGAAGGACAATCTGTTTCAGCTAAGATTTGATCGAGGGCTTCGCCATATTGCCGGATAATCTGTTTTTGATTGATCCCGCTCAAGCTTCCATTTTTTACCATCTGATCCCGGGATGTATGAGGCCATTTCCATAAAAAAAGACTTTCCATGGACAGAAAAAAGATAAGGATAAGGCCAACAACAAGGCCGACCGTTTGTACAGGTTTCCATTCCAGCATTTTTTTCAGCGAGCTATGAGTAAGATTCAGATGCAGTCTAGATGGGGATAGATCAACGGTGTCAAACGAACCTACCGGCCCAAGGTATTCCGAAATGCCGGGGGATTCCTGCAGACCTTCAAGATTTGGGACATCCATGCCAAAGTCCATGACCTCTCTTCCAAGTTTGTCTGATAATAGTTGAGTATTACCAATATCAGATGATAACAGGTAGATTTTGTTCATATCTGATTTTGTCTTTTGAGAAAAAAGGTGAAGCGACTGGTTTATTTCATAGGTTAACACACTGAATTTATTTGGTGATTCCAAAGATAAATCACTGGATTTTTCAGCCGGCTCCTTCTGAAAATCAGGAACGGTTATGCTTCTTGAAAAAAGAAGGCGACCTTGAAAAAAGAAATATAGGAAGCACTCTAATGGCAGTAGATGCACAAGACATGTTCCGCCCATGTCAAAATCGGGGATTATTTTAATTAATTTTTGCTCCCAGAGTAGAGCGGGTGTTGATATTCGAGCTGGATTTAGATTAATTTCGGAAAGTTTTTGATATAATTTAAAAGCCCGGGGTTCCTGTAAAAAAAATACATTGACTTTAATGTTTTCCATACCGGTTTGGGAAAAGGTAAAATCAAAAAAGTGTTTAATATCTTGCAGGTCGGGATATTCGGTTAACAACTTCCTTTCAATAAACATTTTCGCCAAAGACCTTCTTTTTGACTGAAACAGGTATGAAGTATTTCCTGACCAATGGCCCGGTAAGATTAAAAGAGAATCGGTTTTATTCCTCAATTTTGTGGTGATAGGAGCATAATCCAGGCTATGGTTTAAGAATTGATCCAGAGATACCTTTTGGGAGATATGGGCATTGCCATGCGGGTCAAATAAAATAAAAAAGAGTTCGTTATTGACGACAACAATCACAACGGTTTTTTTTGAAAAACTGGTCTTAAACATATTCAATACGTTGGTCGATTCGGCAATGAAGGGCCGACAAGGTTTTTTAGGAAGTCATAGCTTTTGTTCAAGCATTAAATAATACACGAAAAACTCTTGTTTGCTGTAAGTGCCAAATAATTACGTAGGTTAGAAATTATTAAAATAAATAATCTTGTGTGTCAAGTAAAATAATACCACAAAATATAGTGGTTAGATTCCATCGAAACCTTTCAAAAATGAAATTTTCATGTTCGATAGAGGGTCTGAATTGACCCACCAAATAGGCTGAATTTCTTTTTTTTAAGTAGAAAGCGATGCTCGACTATCATTTCTTTTTGAGATCAAAAAGCTTTATATAATGGAATGTATGTTCAAGCATGAGTAGAGGAGATGCGCAAAGAAAGATGAGGGTCACTTTGACCCCTGCAAATCGGATGGTAGCGCCTAAGGATTTTGGCTATCGAAATCTTGAACTATCTTGGCGGCTTCCTTGGATTCCTTTTCAGCCTGATTTGCTTTATTTAGCGCTTGTACTGCCTGGGCTTTAGCCTTTTCAGCCTCTTGAACGAGCTTTTTGGTCCGGAAGATATACGCATTTCTTTTTTTCTTTTTTCTTGGATTGTGTTTGTTAAGATATTCATTGGCTTTTTGAACGGCTTCTTCGGCGCGGGACTCAGCTTCTTCCGCTTCATTTTTGGCCTTCTCGGCATCATTTTTAGCTTTTTTAGCTTCCTGAATTTTCTGTTGTTTCAGGCGATCCTGGCGTTTTTGCTCCTGAAGATGTTTGTATTCCCTTATTTTTTCATCGGGTCTTTTTTTATATGGTATTACATTTTGGATCTTAATACCTTCTGGAGGGGGGAGGTTGGTGATATTAAAATTACCGTCCTCGTCTTTCCACGTAATAATTTCCCCGGCACCCAGATTTAAACCGATTAAAAGAAGAATCAGAATGGCAGCAGCAGTGCATGTATATTTCATAGCAGTCTCCAAACGGTTTTTCAGCTTTTATCGCGGCGTTTGAAGTTGTTCAGTATATTTTCTGTATGCTTAATTTATTACCATGTTTTTTACAAAAGTTACAATATCATCATCTAATTTACCAAAATTTATTGAAAAGTTACAAGAACATTAACAAAATTATAATGATTTGACAACAGTATGTTTTGTGCTTGCAAAACATGATGCCTGTGATAAAAAAAATATAACATCGAATTAAATAGGAGTCCAAATTATTATTAGCTTGCACAGTTCAGTGGGAAAACGGAGGGCTTATGGAAATCAAGACGGTCAAGATTGAAAAAACCGATGATTTGAATATGATTTTAGGCCATTCTCACTTTATCAAAACGGTCGAAGATGTCTATGAGGCGATCGTCAATACCGTGCCGGGAGCGAAATTCGGTCTGGCATTTTGTGAAGCTTCCGGTCCGTGTCTGGTGAGATATACCGGCACAGATAATGATTTAATTGAATTGGCCAAGAAAAATGCCTATAATCTTTCGGCCGGTCACAGTTTTATCATCTTTATGAAAGACATGTTCCCCGTCAATGTTTTGAATACGATCAAGAACGTTCCGGAAGTCTGCAGGATCATTTGCGCAACGGCAAATCCTGTGGAAGTTTTGATTGTAGAAACAGAGCTGGGACGAGGAATTGTCGGTGTCATTGACGGGTTTCGTTCGGAAGGGATTGAAACGGAAGACGATATTAAGGAAAGAAAGGAATTTTTGCGGGTCATCGGTTATAAGCAGTAAACCCCAAAAATTCTGATATATCGGATTTGAGAATGATACTCATTTGAAGGTTTTGGCGCCTGTCCGCCCATACCAGGGAGTGGTGGAGTGATGGAAGTTCATAATTCAATACTCCAGTACGCCATTACTCCAAAATTAGTATTATGGCAAAATATGGGATGGGTTTTATATATGTAAATTTTCAATAGTCAATCTTCAATTGTTCATCATATGTACATGATGCTGGCGTCTAACTCATCTCCTTTCAGCCGGATAAGCACATACCCCCCCATGCATAACATTCCCGGATTCAACACCTTTGTTTTGCCGATAAAATCTTCGGACTCTGCTTCATGAATATGACCCGTTAAACAGATATCCGGCTGGACACGCCGGATAAATTCCAGAACCGATCGGTTACCCACATTTTCTCCGGAAGGAAGATTTGCCGCTTTTGATCCAAAGGGCGGATCATGGGCCACGAGAATCAGCTTCGGCAGATGTTTAATTTGTTCATAACCCTGGTTTAGCCACTGTGCCAGCTTGGCGTCGGGGACCTCGGAAGGGGTCATAAAAGGAGTGGGTGTAGAATATCCCACACCCATAATACCGATATCATCGGTAAGTTGTTTACCCTTTGCATGGATATTCCACCCCTTGTCATCTAAATAAGAAGTGATTTCAGGTTGATCCATATTGCCTATCTGAGCATAAATGTTTGGATTTAATCTAAAAACCACCTCAAGCAGCTCACTTGCCCTGCGTATGCCACCCCTGTTGGTTATGTCACCGCTGATTATCACACCGTCTGCATGGGAAAGATCTGGGATTTCATCAACCAGCGAAAGATCTTCATGAATATCGCCAAATCCTATCCAGAATTTTTCGTTTGCACTCATAAAACAATCCCTTTTCCTATACCCTATTTATGATAGAAGCCATATACCCGCCCCCAAATCCGTTATCGATATTTACAACAGCGACATTTGAACTACAGCTGTTTAACATCGCAAAAAGAGCCGTTAAACCCCCAAGGCTGGCACCATAGCCAACACTTGTTGGAACAGCTATCACCGGCCTGCTGACCATTCCTGCAACCACGCTGGGAAGTGCACCTTCCATTCCTGCTACTACAACAAGGACAGAAGCGCGATCGATTAATTTTTTATGGTTAAACAACCGGTGAATACCGGCAACCCCGACATCAAAAACAGATTCTACCGGGTTTCCCATCGCCTGTGCCGTAAGAAATGCCTCTTTGGCAACGGGTATGTCTGATGTTCCGGCTGAAATTATAACTATTATTCCTTTGTTTCGTATAGGGATTTCATGTTTTTTCCAGACAACCATTTTTGCATCTTTATGATATACTGCCTCAGGAAACCGTGAAACAACTTGATCCGCCTGATGGGCGTCTATGCGAGTAACCAAAACGACTTTTTCTTGGATCAGCATTTTTTCCATGATACCGATAATCTGGTCGGCGGTCTTTTTCTGCCCAAAGATAACTTCAGGAAACCCCTTGCGCAGTGAGCGGTGATGGTCTATATGTGCATAGTCAAGATCCTCAAATGACAGGTGCTTGAGTTTTCGGGAGGCATCTTGGACAGATATTTTGCCTGAGGCAACATTACCAAGAATCTGATTTAAGGATTCAATATCCATGATATAATTTCCTTTTTTTCAAGAACCTAGCGCAGCACCTTTTTTCTTGGTATTTTTACTTTATATAAAAGGCACTCACGATTAGAACTGATACGCACTTCTATTGAAGGAAGTCGTTTGGATTTAAACTTCATGGCCTTACAGCCATGAGGAAAATTCTTGTCCCAGGTGACATAGTAATGTTTACATTTGCGGCAGTCTATCATTTGCTGAATTCGGGGCTCACTAAAAAAATGTTGATTTTTATAACATATAATAATAAGCATAAGAAATCAAATGATAACCATAGAGGTAATTAAGTGGAAGATAGAAGAAAATTTATACGTTTTTCTGTAAGGCTCGGGGCTCGGTATTCAAAAGAGAACCAAGATAAATGGAATCAGTGCTCCATCATAAATATTAGTCGGGAGGGTATGGGGGTTGTTGTGTACTTGAAGGAGAAACTCCGTTTGGGCTCTGTTCTGAATTTAATGATAGATGTTCCGGGAAAAAAGACACCGGTTTTTGTTTCCGGGACACTGACTTGGATTAAAGATCTCAAGGGGGATCCGGAGTTTAGTTATAAAAGCGGCATTCAAATAATCACCATAGATTCCGAAGACAAGTGGATACTGCTTGATTATTCTTATGAGGCATGGAAAGGGAGTAAGGAGGAGGAAAAGATTTACGATACCGTTAAATAGCCCAGGAATTTCTTTAGGCATCGTCCTTTCTTCTATCAGGAACAACTCTCCGGTCATTTTTAAAAGAAAGAGACACAAAAACACCATCCCTGACACTTTGCCGGCGGTCATGTTTGTTCTTACGTTTTTCCTTGAGACGAACCTTTTTACCACCCGAAAAAACAGAAATTTTATTTGATCCACCCTTTCTGGCAGGATGAATTTTCCCAACGATGATATCCACAACAATTTCCCCTATTGTTTTAACTTCTTACCTGTATTTTCGGCATATACCGTCAAATACTTTAAACGTTTATTAAAACAACATCGATAAACTCTTGTCGATATTAGAATATCCAATAATCAATACCCAACTGAAAAATAGTTGAAAATTGGAATTGTAATCGTATGGTTCTTTGAAAGCAATTTATTTGACGGTCTCGTAAAAAGTCCAACTTCTGCGTTGTGCTGCATTTCGCAATC
>CAZDAB010000013.1:0-18265 GCA_964502855.1 uncultured Desulfobacteraceae bacterium
CGCATATATTCTGGCTTGACGTGGCATGTGACTTCATTGTCACAAACAAATGAAAAAAGAAATGGATTGCTATCAGATAAACTCTGGGCAAGTGTCAAAGAGCTTTTAATCCGGTCAAGTCATATAATTTGTTACAAAATCGAACCGGACATTATCCTTCATTTGCTTGATATAGTAGAAGATAACATAATAGGAAAAACTCGATTGTTAACTGCGAAACTTTACTAAAATCTTATAAACTAAAAAACATTCCCTACCGCCTTGTATTTTTTTTGTACCGAAGAATTATATATATGCCAACAATTCCAGCTATAGCTCCGATAGGTTTCAAGGCCAATGTTTGAGCTGTCATACTCATCCATATTGCGAATAATATCAAAAGCAGTCCAAGTATTAACATTGTTTAAACCCTTTGTAATGAAATCATAATCTAATAGATATTTAGAAACTTAGTTATGGGCATACGCTTGTAAATCTATCATTTTTTTTGTGTTTAAAGAAATCATATAATTTGTCGATAGCTTCGTCTTTTGCTTTATCTACAAAAGGATTTTTAATCGGGATTAACATTTTCACAGATTCTCTGATACCTGCCCAAAAAGGATCCTCAGAATACAACCCAACCTCTAAAGCTGTAGCAACAAAACCAATAGTTGCGAAAGTTATGGTTGCTGTCTGACCTCCAGGAGCAAAAGCCGAACCAGCTCCAAAAATCCAAGCATATTTAGCTGTATCTTGTAGTCCTTGATGAAATGTATACAACCCAAGAGGATCAACTGTATTAATTAAATTATTTAGACAGTATCCATAGAGGTCAGAATCCCCGCCAGCAAATAGTATGGGATCTTTCGCATTCCACCGCCCCACATCCGGGTCATAATCACGATAGCCAAATCGAACAAGCCCTGTATCCCTATCGTGTAACCCTCCTGCAAATCCGAATGGCACCATAAACGACGTATTGGTATCGTCGATGATATTGCCGAATGAATCGTAATCAATTCTTTTTACCACATTACCGGATGTATCTGCAACAACTCTTAGGGAACCCACCTGATCGTAGGTGAGGTAATAGGTTAAGTTACCTTTGGTCATGGCGACCGGCATGCGGCTGTCGGCATATTCAAATCGCATAAGGAGGTTGTCGCTGCCATCATACACGGCAAGCAAACGCGTCAGGCCCTGCCATAGGTATTTTTCTGTGATGGTTCCGTTTACCTTCTTGGCGATACGGCGACCCAGCGGATCATGGACGTATTCGATGAGACGGCCATCAGGGAGCATGACACTTAAAAGCTCTCCTCGGGATGAATAGTCATAAGTGGTTACATCCGTTCCTTGGGTTTTTGTGGTAAGAAAACCATCTACATTATATTGATATGTGGTTGTGCCTGCCGTGAGCAGATGGTCCTCATCAGAGTAGCCAAAGGTTCTTCCTGCAATATCTCTCAAACTATTCATTTCATAGGTTCGGGTTCCGTTTGGACTATATTGATACTCTTCGACCAGTATGCTGTCTTTGTTTACTGTTAGGAGTCGTCCCATGGAATCGTAAGTATAGATGTAATCGGAAGATGTGCCGTCAACAGTCTCTGTCTTTTGGGTTATCCTTCCGTTATCGTCCCGAATAAGGTTCCAAGAAGTGAGGCTTTGGTTATTTACAGTAAATGTCTGTCCCTCCACTTCTCCATAGCCATTGAAATTGCGGGCCAGGTTCAGGGCGCCGCCGGTTACGGCCTCGGGAAGTCCGTTCCCGGCATTGCGGGCGATAGTAAAACTGCCGGCACCGATTAAAAGCCCGTCGGTGTCATAGGTGAAGTTAACGGTGTTACCCGCATAGGTAAAAAAAGTCAGATTGAAGTCGTCATTATAAGCGTACCCAAGTGATTGGCTGAGGGGACCGCTTATGGTTTCTGAGGTAACCAGCTTTCCATCATATCTATACGTGATCGATTCCGTTCCCTTTGTGATCGATCCCACTTTTGTGCTGCAAACATATGTAAAATCAATATTGCCCTCCGGGGTCTGAATCTGTTCCAGCCTGCCGTTGGCATAGACGTTGTTGATCTGGTTGCCAGAAGGAAAGTTTGTCTGTTTCAATCTGCGATCCTTGTCGTACACATAACTGTAGCTGCCGCTCAATGGGGTCTGGTAAGAACTGTTCAGATTGACGTTGTTGAACCCAAAAGTGTGATCGATAGTCGATGGATTGGTCAGAACGGTCATGTTGCCGTTATTATCATAGGTAAAACCAATGGTTGTTGTGTCCGGTCGGCTGATTCTGGTCACTCGGCCTACAGGATCGTAGGTGTAGCTTGTGGTGTAATTCTCCGGGTCGGTGATGGATTCAAGGAACCCCTTAGAATTATAGACAAAGGTGGTTTCTCTGGTATTGGTACTGACAGTGGTCAACCTGCCTCTGGTATCATACCCGTAAGCGGTATCAAAAAGACCGGGTATGTTCACACTTTCTGTCAAAAGTGTCGAAGGATCATAAAGCATGGTTATTGTTCTTCCTTCAGGAGACGTAACTGTCTTTTGCGATTGGAAAACGTTATTCTCAAAGGTGGTCGACTTTCCGTTGATTGTAACGGTTTCCGTGCTCAGATCCGGGATGTCGTCCGCATTCGTATCCTGGTAAGTCTTATCCCTGAGTGTGATCTTTTCCAGAGAAGAAGGTGTTGTTTCCGTTATTCTTTTGACAAATTTAAATTTGTATTCGGAATCGACGCCATATTTAAATTCAAGGTCCATGCCACATGGAAGAGACTTATTGACGGTTAAACCATCGTCCGACTCATTGAAAAGGGTTTCTGCTCCGCTCGGGCCAGTTATGGTGGAAGTGTAAGCCCCGGTTGAGTATGTGTGATCCAGGTAAGAGGTAAGGTTTCCTTCTCCGGTGAGCACCTCTGTCAGAATACCACCATTTGCAGAAACTGTTCTATTGAATTGCCAATGTCCGCCTTCTTCGTCGATGGCATCCGTCAGTTTTCCGGAAGTGTCAAATACATGGTCAAACCGATTTCCTTCCGGCTCTATCTTGGCTGTCATCAGACCGTCAGGGGTGTACTCAAAGCTGTAGAAACTTTCATCCGGATAGGTGATTCGAGTTAGATGGTTTGCAGCATCTATGGTTAACTGGGTCGTTAGACCATCGGGAGAGGTAATTGACGTGGGCACACCGTTTCCGTCCCGATTAATTGTGGTTTGGTTGCCAAATTGGTCAGCAATGGAAACTACGTTGCTGTTTTCATCATATCCGAATGCATAGAGGATTACGCCTGAATCCAAGTCTATGGTTGATGTTTGGAGACCGACAGAGGAAATAACATGGCCCAGACCGTTAACCTCAAAAAAAGTTATGCTACCTTCATTCATGAAGCTAGTAAAGGCAAGCGATTGTCTTATTTTACGGATGCGGTACGAGAGACCTCCAATATAAATATCTCCTAAACCATCCACGGCAACGCTGAAAGTTTCATTAAGTCCTGCCTCGGTAGCAGGACCACCATCTCCACTAAAACTATAGGTACCATTTCCGGCCACAGTTGTGATTACGCCGTTTGTATACACTTTTCTGATGCGACCATTCCAACTATCTGCAATATAAATGTTTCCCCAAATATCTACAGCAACGCTGCGAGGCATATTAAGCTCTGCCTCAGTAGCAGGTCCCCAATCGCCACTATAACCTTGAGTTCCATTTCCGGCCACGGTGGTAATGATGCCGCTTGCATCTACTTTCCGTATACGGTAATTATTCATATCTGCGATATAAAGATTTCCCGAGGCTTCTACGGCAATGCTTGAGGCCCCGGAAAACTTTGCTTCAGTGGCAGGTCCACCGTCGCCACTGTAACCTTGGGAACCATTTCCGGCCACGGTGGTGATGATCCCGCTTGAATCCACTTTTCGGATGCGGTTATTCGTATAATCTACAAAGTAAATGTTTCCTGAATCATCCACGCCAATGCTGTAAGGATAATTTAGTTGTGCCTCAGTTGCCGCTCCGCCATCGCCACTGTAGCCTTGGGAACCATTTCCGGCCACGGTGGTGATGATCCCATTTGAATCCACTTTTCGGATGCGGTTATTCATTGTGTCGACAAGGTAAATGTTTCCTGAGCTATCTACAGTAACACCTGAAGAATAATTAAGCATTGCCTCAGTAGCAGCTTCCCCGTCGCCACTGTAGCCTTGGGAACCATTTCCAACCACGGTGGTGATGATCCCGCTTGAATCCACTTTCCGGATACGATTGTTCCGATAGTCTGCAAAGTAAATGTTTCCTGAAGCATCCACGGCAACACTGCGAGGATAATTAAGCATTGCCTCAGTAGCTGCTCCCCCGTCGCCACTGTAACCAGATTGTCCATTTCCGGCCACGGTATCAATTATTATGGTTTCTTTCTTGCTGATTGTGCCGTTTCCCTTATGAAGAGTGGCTAAATCCACGAGATTTATTTGGTGGTGGGCAGAGATAGCCCAGCCTTCAGCGATGACACCTTTGCCCTTGGCTTCGGAATAAACAGTTATATTGCTGTGCTTCCAGAAAATCACTTCCTGCCTAGCTTGAATTGAAGTAATCTGATCCCCAGCCTGGGCGAATGCCTGGCCGAAATTACTTGCTCCGTAGTAAACTGCATCGTAAAGAAAAGCCACGCTGATGCGAGCAATTCTGGAACTACTGACCGGATTTCCTAAATGGTCCAACCTGTCCCAGACAAATTCCGCTTTTTGATTGGGCAGAGGGTTTAATATCTGCCTAAATATACGACCGGCCACCTCGATCTTCACAATTATACTTTTGAGGCTGGCTGGAATCGTGTCCCCGCTGGCAGGAACGGATATAGCGGTCTTGTAACCTTCTACCCGTTTGCTGGCGTAATGCAGCGTCATATTCGTGCCGGGAATGGGAATATCTTCGTGGAAGATACGACTTCGCTCCTCCACAAAGGAGCTATTGAACCTTTGGCAGTCCTTGTTTTCGGTCTTCTGTTGGTCTAATTCAGGCACGCCCGGGGGATTCGGAGGTATAGCATCTTCTGGTGGGCCATAAGGCCAGTTACAATCCCAAGGCGTAAAATGGGTTACTGCGACCCGCCAGAAAGTGGCGTCCGGTTGGTATTTTCCGGCATCTTCTAAGCCTATTGCTTCATCGTTGAACGATCCATCCCCCGTAATATCGTCGGGATGCCCATTCCCATTTGCATCCAGAGAATCCACAATGCCATCAGAATCCGTATCGAGAAGTTTCACCACCACGCCATTGTTCGAGGGCACCCAGACGCCCCGGTCCCGATCATAATAACCTACAGGCACAATTTCTCCTACGTCAAAACCTAAAAAATTATCGACCCAGGTAATCACCGGTTTTTCAAACCTCACCCTTTGAGCCCCGTCCACAGACAGTTCCGCGCAATAGGTATAGGCAGAGTTGGGAGGCAGTTTGGCCGGCATGGACTCGGGTGTTGTAAATTCGGTGGCACGGGTGGTGATAGTGTTCAGTTCGTGAACATCATTGCCGTCTTCATCCACCAAATAGGCATGATTGTCTCCGGTAAATACCATGGTTGCAGACCGGCTCCCGAATTCGTCGGTCACTTCAGTACTCTGATGGGTTACCACCGTATCCCCGGGTTGCCGTCAAAGGTAACGGTGGTGGATAGCGGGTCTTGGGCAATCATCCGGATGGTCTCGGCGATGGCAATGTCGTTCCAGGGCACATAGACCTTCCGATTGGCGGTTATGAATCCATTCTTTTGATAGACAACGGTTAACGTGGTTCCCCCTTCAACCGGAAGGGAAAATCGACCCTCATGGTCGGTGAAGACGGTACCGTATTCCGGATGGCTGTGCAGCGTTACCGACACATGGGATATGGGAGTGTCGTCAATGGAACGAACCCGGCCGGTGATCAATGAAAATCGTTTGGTATCGTATTCATCCAACGTGGCATCGGTTGGAATCAAGTCTTCATATTGTTTACCGAAAGATCCTTCCGGCAACGGTTCGGCGCTGCCAATTACTCTGACCACCGACGCTGCACTGTTTGAACCCGTGGGTCCGGTCACCGTGATGGTGTAGGTGGTGGTATGATCCGGTGAAACCGGGGTCGAACCATTCACCGGTACGCTGCCGACACCATTATCGATAAAGGCGCTTTGTGCTCTTTGAGAGTTCCAGGTCAGGGTTATGGTTTCACCCTGAGAAATGTCGGCCGAATCCGGGGTTATGGTGACGACCGGAGGTGCGTTGGGGTCGGTCACGGTGATGGTAACGTCAGCCGAAGCCGTTCCTCCGGGACCGCTGGCTGTGATGGTGTAGGTTGTCGTATCGGTCGGTGAAACTGACATGGATCCGTTCACGGTAACACTCCCCCCACCCTGATCTATTTCGCAGGTATCGGCATGGGTTGAACTCCAGGACAACGTGGAGGATTCGCCCAATAGGATAGTTTCCGGATCGGCACTGATGCTCACCGTGGGCAAAGGCATGTTGACAGTTATGGTGACGCTTTGAGTGGTTGTGCCGCCTGAACCGACAGCGGTGAGGGTGTATGTTGTAGTCTCAGTCGGTGAAACTGACATGGAACCGTTTGGATCAACACTCCCCCCGCCCTGATCTATTTCGCAGGTATCGGCATAGGTCGAATTCCAGGTCAACGTGCTGGATTCTCCCAGCGTAATGGTCTGAGGATCTGCGGAAAAGGAGACTTCCGGAGGCGGAATCGGTCCTTCTGCCGTGTTTACTTCTATGGTTACGGAAGCCCCGGGAGTTCCCCTGAGGAAAACGGTGATAATATTAATGGATCGTAAGGTAACCCCTTTTTCAAAAACAAGTTCATCCCCAACCAGAAAATCATGAAGGGAAACCAGTGTGGTGTTGAAAAGAATAAATCCGCCGCTGATCGGCTTGTCGGGGGTATTTTTGGTGACCGTGACAATGCCTTCTCCGGGATCTTCCACATTGAATGTCTGGACCGATGCGTGGACATGCCACTTCCCAATCTCAAAAGATGTTGGGCCGAATACGGTTTGATTGTCCGCATGAACCCATGAAGGCAAGGCAGAACAAATGAACAAAAAAATGAAGAGACAGCATATTTTTCTATACATGGTGAACCTCCGGATAATGTTTGGTACTTTAACACAAGCTTAATTTAGCGGGGCATTCACCAGCGACTCTCAGCAACATTTGTTCCAAAAAGAATTTTTTTTTTAAAACAACAGTATTTTTAAGATATGTTTCTGTCCTAAAATACTTGTAATTCCTTAATTGAAAAGGGTTCAGACGATCGTATAAAAAAATGGATTATTTTAGAAAAATGGATGGATCGGATAAGATAAACAGAATTTACCAAAAAGAAAAAAGATGAAAATACACAAAAAAATGTGCATCACCGCACAGTTTTCTGTGCATGCGGATAAAAGGTGGTAGATCAAATAATTTTTTCGACGTGTCGCCGATTCAAATCGTGATGAAGCGGCTGTTGTAATAGATGTCGCTGCTATTCTAATGGGTTTGGCACATGATGGACAGGAGAAGAAATGGTTTGTGTGTGGCGCGGTGGTAAGTGTGGGCAGGATATTTATGACGACCACTATCTGTTACCTAAACTGAGCGTTTCAAATTTTAAAGGGGGATTAACTATCTTTTATTTTTAATGAATTAAATTGATTTATATTTTTAAAATTTGAACCCCTTCGGGATTGCCGATCTTACCGCATCTACTGCGTCAGATGCCGTCCCGCATAGTTGACTATAGCGGAACGACATCTTCCTTGTATCTGCGGCAACCTCGACAATCGCTCAATTTAGGTGTTAGTTTGATAATTTGTTAAGGTAATTTTCAAAGATCATTGAATGTTGTCAAGAATGAAGATTTATGACGTTTAATTCCAAGACCATTTAATTGTTACGCGATCCCGCTGTCTTACCAAGCGGGTGGTGTATTCAATAACCAAAATAAAATGTTGTAATTTATTTCCGATTAACCCATAATTTTGCATTGAGCATCAGAGTCAATTGGAGTCACAGAAAGGAGCACGGAGAATGCCTGACATCCGAAAAAAATTTCCTGTCGGCCTGAAACTGCTTCAGGATCCGTTTTTGAACAAGGGGACGGCTTTTACTGAAGCGGAACGAGACGGACTAAAACTTCGGGGACTTTTGCCCCCGCGGATTCTGACTATGGAACAGCAATGTGCCAAGGTTTTGGAAGGCGTTCGCAGTAAACCTACCGATCTTGGAAAATATATCACACTGATGGCGCTTTTCGATCGCAATATCCCTTTATTTTATAAAGTGATTGAAGAGAACCTCGAAGAAATGATGCCGATCATCTATACCCCTACGGTCGGACAGGCATGTCAGGAGTTTTCGCATATTTTCAAGAAAACCCACGGCCTTTATATTACAGCAAATAACAAAGGGCGGATACGCAAAATTTTAAAAAACTGGCCCCACAAAGACGTTCGTATTATCGTTGTCACCGACGGTGAAAGAATCCTCGGGATCGGGGATCTCGGGGTTGACGGAATGGGAATTCCCGTGGGGAAACTTTGCCTTTATACCGCCTGTGCCGGCATCCATCCCTTATCCTGTCTGCCCGTGTGCATTGATGTCGGAACGAATAACGAAAAATTATTACATGACCCACTCTATCTGGGGTTACAGAATTTTCGATCTTATGATGAAAAATATGATGAACTGATTGAAGAATTTGTCATGGCGGTGGGAGAAACATTTCCCCGGGCTCTGATTCAGTTTGAAGATTTCGGCAACCGCAATGCATTCCGCCTGCTTGCAAAGTATAGGGACCGGATTTGCTGTTTTAATGACGATATTCAGGGCACGGCAAGTGTTGCGGTGGCGGGAATTTACTCGGCGATGCGAATGACAGGAAAAAATCTTAAGGATCAGAAAATTTTGTTTCTCGGCGCCGGGGAAGCGGGCATTGGAATCGGCGATCTCATCGTCTCTGCCGTCACAGACCAAGGCATGTCTCAAAAAGAAGCCCGGAACATGTGCTGGTATATGGATTCCAAAGGTCTGGTCGTAAAAAGCCGTAAAAAATTAGCCATGCAAAAGCGTTCCTATGCCCATGATCATGCGCTCATTCCTGATTTACTTACTGCGGTTGAAACGTTGAAGCCAACTGCAATCATCGGCGTCTCCGGTCAGTTCCGAGCCTTTTCCCGGCCGGTACTGGAAGCCATGACAAGGCACAATGAAAGACCCATCGTGTTTGCCCTGTCGAATCCGACTTCCAAATCCGAATGTACGGCAGAAGAAGCGTATCAATGGACCCAAGGACGTGCTGTTTTTGCAGGCGGAAGCCCTTTTGGCCCTGTCACCTTCAACGGCAAAAGGTATGTACCGGGGCAGGGAAACAACGTTTATATCTTTCCCGGTATAGGGTTGGGGGCTATTGCGACAGGGGCTAAACATGTGACCGATGAGATGTTCCTCATCGCTGCAAAAGAATTGGCTGAACTCGTATCAGAAGAAGATTATAACGTCGGATGCATTTATCCGCCACTGACAAAAATCAGAGCGGTTTCAGCACACATCGCCACCGCCGTAGCCAAGGTGGTTTATAAAAGAGACCTTGCAACGTATCCCAAACCCGATGACCTGTCAACCCATGTCAAATCCCTAAATTCACCACCAAAATTGTAGAAGTATTATAAACCATAGGTTTATAAAGATTTAGATGTAATACTTGGGTGCAAGCAAAATTGCCATAGAACCTTATTAATAAAGGAATTCGTAAAATTAGGCGGTGGATTTTGGAATCTCTGATGTTCGAGCCGGTCTATCAAGACTACTTGAAATGATTTTCAAAAACCGGATTGCCATGGCAGATAAACTCTCCTTTTCTTTTTGCCGTAAAAAGGGTATCGTTGGGGTGTATTCATTTGCCTTTAACCTTAAAATTATGTGTTAAGACCATGGATTTTTTATATCTTTCCCCGGAATTTCCACCGAATTATGCCAATTTTGTCCTGAAACTGGACCAAATGAACGTCAACGTTTGGGGAATCGGTGAAGCTGATTTTTATTTCATGCCTGAAAAATTGCGATCGGCCTTGAAATGGTATGTCAGGGCAAATCTGAGCTGCCTATCGGAAGTCGAAAATGCAGTCGAGCATCTTTTAAGGGTCAAAGCCTCTCTGGGCACTTCACCGAATTTTGACCGGGTTGAGTCCCATAACGAACAGTGGCTTCAGTTGGAAGGCTTTATCAATCATAAATTGGGCATTGACGGTATTCAGCCCAACGACCTGAACCGGCTCAAAAAAAAGTCGGTCATGAAAAAGCTCTTCAAAGAAAGCGGCCTGCCGGTTGCCAGGGGTGAACGGATTACGGATTTCAATCACGGGCTCCGGCTGGCAGACGATCTGGGGTATCCTTTGATTTTAAAGCCGGATGAGGGGGTCGGTGCAGGTGGAATCCACAAGGTCGTCGATGATGCTCAGCTCAGGCATCTTTTGTCGGAAATCAACGACGACTATATAATGGAAGAATTTATTGACGCCAAAATTGTAACTTATGACGGCCTGGTCGATCACAACGGGCGAATCCTCTTTGAAAACTCTCTCATCTATGGGGAGGGCGTTCTGGAATACGTCCTGGGTAAAGACACCTTTTTTTATGTCAGCCGCCACATCCCCGACAAACTTTCACAGATCGGCAGGCGGCTCACCAAGCTGTTTGACATTCGTCGAAAGTTCTTTCATTTTGAGTTTTTTATGGTTGGCGGCGATTATATGCCCATGGAAATCAACTGCCGGCCGCCGGGCGGCGCGATCCTGGATATGATGAACTACAGCGTAGATGATGATTTATATACGGCTTATGCCCGAATGATTGCGCAGGGCGAGGCGGCCGTTGCTACTGAAAAGAAATATTACTGCTGCTACTTGGGTCGGAGGGATAAGGATTATGTGCACAGCCATTCCGACATTCTGGCCGCATTCGGTCATGGTCTGGTCGAATATGCCGAAAATCCCTTGATCTTCCAAAAAGCCATGGGGAAATACCGGTATATCTTAAGATCGGCATCCGAATCGGAAATACTCCTCATGGCGGATTTTGTTCTGCAAAAGCCCTGAAAAGAAAATGCATTTATAGTGTCAGCAAAGATAGAAACTATGAATATCGTATATTTCTCACCCCACTTTCCGCCCCATTACCACCGTTTCTGCCGGCATCTGAAACAGGCCGGGGCCAACGTGCTGGGAATCGGAGATGCGCAGTACGATCACTTGGCCGTTGAGGTGCGTAAGTCTCTTACAGAGTACTTTCAAATAGAGGATATGCACAACTACGATGCGGTGCTGCGGGCCTGCGGATTTTTTACCCACAAGTACGGTAAGATCGATCGGTTTGAGTCGCTAAACGAGTACTGGTTGAGCACCGAAGCCCGGATACGGGACGATTTCAATATTTTTGGTATTCGAGGCCGCGACATTGACCACATCCGCCGCAAATCCCGGATGAAGGACAAATTCCGGGAGGCCGGCGTGCCGGTGGCCCGGGGACGGGTGGTTCAGACCATGGAAGACGCCCGAGACTTGATCCGCGAGACGGGCTATCCGGTAGTGGCCAAACCCGATGCAGGTGTGGGGGCCCTGGATACCTATCGCCTGGACAGTGATGAGGATCTGGTAGCGTTCTTTGCCGGCAAGCCGTCAGTGGAATACATGATGGAAGAATTCATTTCCGGAACTATTTATTCTTTTGACGGACTGGCCGATTGCAACGGCAACCTGGTATTCTACACCGCGCATACCTTCAGTCAGGGAATCATGGAAACGGTCAACGAGGCGCGCCACATCTATTACTACTCTTTGCGGGAGATTCCCCCGGCTCTGGAAGCGCTCGGGCGCCGGTGCATAAAGGCCTTCGAGGTGAGTGAGCGTTTTTTTCATATGGAATTTTTTCAAACTGCTCCGGACACCTATACAGGGCTGGAAGTGAACATGCGCCCGCCGGGCGGCTTTACCACCGACATGTTCAATTATGCCTGTGACATCGATATTTATCGGATATGGGCCGAACTGTTGGTGCACCGGCGTACGGAACTTGCCTATACACGCAAGCATCACTGCTGCTACGCGAGCCGCAAAAACAACCGGCGTTATCGCCACGGACATGAAGACATCATGGCCCGTTACGGTGATTTTATGGTCCAGGTGGCAAGCGTTCCCGGCGTGTTCAGCAGCGCCCTGGGCGATATCGGCTACATTTTCAGATCAGCGAAATTGGACGATATTTTTGAGATCATTAATTACATCCATGCAACCGAAACCTAAAATATGCACATTGAAGAACACAACTGGTTCAGCCCGAATCTGAATCGGGATATGGCCCTGAAAATTTACGGACACTGGGGAAAACCGTTTATGGTTTTTCCCTGCTCCCGTGGCCGCTATTTTGATTATGAAGGCATGGGGATGATCAACGCCATTGACGGGTTCATCAATGAAGGCAAGATCAAAATGTTTTGCATAGACAGCATCGACGCAGAGTCCTGGTACAATTTCGCCGTTTCGCCGGCGGATCGAAATGCACGGCATGAAGCCTACGACCGTTATGTGGTCCAAGAGGTGATCCCGTTTATTCGCGATCACTGCCGCTTACCGAATGAACGGGTGATGGCCAATGGTTGCAGCATGGGAGCCTATCACTCCGTGAATTTTTTCCTCAAGCATCCGGATGTTTTCGAAGGCACCATCGCCTTAAGCGGCCTCTATCGCCTGGATCGGACCGAGTTCGGACTATCGGCCGCCGGCATACCTGCCGTTTACTTCAATTCTCCCGTGAACTATCTTTCGGGAATCAACGATTCCTGGTATCTGGATCGCTACCGGCACAGTAAAATCATTGTCTGCGTGGGTCAAGGTGCCTGGGAGGAGGAAGCCGTTGCCGACACACGCGCCCTGGATGCCCTTTTTAGAGAAAAATCCATTCCGGCCTGGGTTGATTTCTGGGGCTACGACGTGAATCACGACTGGCCCTGGTGGTACAAACAGATGAATTATTATTTACAGCGCATTTATGGATAAAACCGGGCGGTGAAGCGGCCACCCATATCCGACTATCACTCCTCGAGAAATTTGCCAAAGCAGTGGGTCGAAAAATTCACACCAGTACGATAGTTCCTGCCTAAAGGGCCGGCAGATTTGATGCATCAATGCTGAATTTCGTAATCACAGCAGCTTCACGCATCCGCCTGAAAGCGATATGTTATGTATTGTTATTGTCGTCCGGGAGTTCTAACAACCGGACATCCTCAAGGTCCACACTTCTGCCTGCTGCTTTTTTTGAAGCTATCAAATCCTCCATACAAACAATGTGGAACGCTTGGTTTTTATAGTTCATAGTTTTTTTACGTTTCCATGCATCCTTAAAACAAATGCCGGGGGTCTTTATTTGTACATCTATACGAACTCGATCTTTAAAGATGGTAATTTCGTTTGAGAGAATTTCATCAATATGGGTAAGTGATGCCGTACCTATGCCTGAATCTAAAAGGGCATCCAGCAGATGGCGGACATTTTCTTTGGTGGCTTCAATAAGGATATCTAAATCAAAGGTAGCTCTGGGCACACCATATAATACGGCTGCGATTCCCCCTATAACGAGATATTTTACATCATGTTTTTGAAAGGACTCGAACACGTCCTTTAACCGGTTTAGCATCTTTTTTTTCCAAAATACCGGGATTCAAAGTCAAGGCTAAGTCAGTAAAATTACAAAGTAATTCCATTCTATCCGATAGGGTTAGAGACCGAAACCATTGGACCTTGGCTTCAATGGTTTCATCAGAACGATTATGGGAAATTTTTTCATTCATATGTGCAACCTACTATATATTAATTGATTTTTCAATGCGTAATCGGGATAGAGAGAGGGCTTGCAACCACGTTCCCCGTTCAAAGTCCGTTGAATGTGGGTTTGCATTTAATATCGGAACAAACCCCCATGAAGCAAGAAAACAATATCCCCAGGTCTGAACAGAAAGGCAAGGGCATGACCTTCAATTTTGAGCCCTTAACCGGCTGCACAAATTCAAAGGGTTTATGATGGACCTCTCCACCTAAAGCTGAGCGCGCCCTGTTTCTACCCGACCCGCATGAGAGTTCAAAACAAACAGCGAATAAAAGGTGGTCGCTCAAATGATTTTTTCGCTGTTTAATTTCCTTTTAGAATGAAGCGGATCAAGCGGGATGGGTTTTATCTCTTTCGAAAAAAGTTAATGCAGATTTTAGGTTCAAGGCAACACTCCTCTCGGGATTGGATGCCACCACGTTTTCAGGAAGGCTCTCGGTTTCAATTTTAACCGCTCTGGGTTTCGGTACTTCATTTTTAAAACTAATAAAGTCAGTTTTTGTTTTTCGCAAAAATTGTGCACGTTCAGCATGAACTTTCCCATGACCAATCAGCACAATATGATTTAACTTTTTTCATGAGAAGTTCGGGTTGGTTGCAATTTTTCATCAAGGGGATATCCGGGCTTGGCCCGTCGCTCCCGGCGTTTCTAACTCCCAATGTGCTCGAAACACTGGTGAAAAACTTCGACATCAAACCCATTGCGACGCCGGATGAGGATCTCAAGGCCATTTTGGGGTACCCTTGATTTGTCCGGAATATAGAACAACGAATTGAGTGAAAGGGTTATAGTGATAAGGTTTTTTGCAGCCATTTTTTAAAAACGATATCTAGAATCATATAATTTCCGTTTTTTACAATAATTTCTTTTTTTATGAGACTTGACAAGGCTTTGGAAACCAAAGAGCCGGTTTTTAAATTAACCGATTTTAACGCATCCGCATTAAAAAGGTTTGATCCGTCATTTAATAAAATCAGTTTTAAGGTTTTTTTCTGATTGATGCTTAACGTTTCCCATAACACGGTGTGTTCCAGACTTCTCTTTTCTATGATTGAATTTTCTATTTTATCGATAAGTTCAGAAGAAAATTCTTTTTCCCCGGGTTCATCCCAGAGGTGAAACAAAAAGTTCTGGATATACATGGGATGGTTTTCAAATCTCGTGGCAATATCTTCTATTAATTCAGCATGCAGATGAATATTTTTCATGGAGAACAGATTCTGAGCCCAGGGTATGTAATGTTTTGTTTCAATTTTATCTAAAGGAAAACTGTCTGCCAATTTATAGAATGCCCGGTTCGTTGAATTAAACATTTCGGTTATCAGGTGTCGCTGGCTACTTAAAAAAATATAACAGATATTTGAATGTTGCTGAATAAACGAGCGTAGTCTTTTTTCAAAACCCTCTTCCGAATAATTGGGGACTTCCTGGAATTCGTCAAAAGCGATAACCAGTTTACGCTTTTGTGAATATGTTAAAAGAATATTCATGAGTTTTTCCAGGAACATGGCTTCATTTGCGGCCCCAAAAGACGGTGATACGGAAGTGGCCCCCGTCACAGGATCTATGCTTAAATTCAGTTTGACATTCTTTAAGGCTGCAGTGACGGATTTCAGGAGTCGATCAATGTTTGATTCCAGTTGATTTAAGCTTTGAAAGGTTCGGGTGATAAAATCTTTTTCAGATATCGTTCCATACAACTCAACATGTAACGTGCCGATATTGAGATTTTGTTCCTTGATATCCCGAATGACTTGACGAATTAATGAGCTTTTGCCGTATCTTCGATGGGAAAATAAAAGGACATTCTGAGATCCTTTTATATATTTGAGCAGCTCAGAAAGTTCTTTCTTGCGATTACAAAAAGATTCACCGGTAACATAGTTGCTGTAGACAAATGGATTTTGCATATTTCACCTCACGGTTTATCCTTTTGGGTGTATTATAGATTATACCTTCATGCTTACACTCTTAAGGGTAATTTTTAGTACACTTGATAGGTATTATCAAGGAAAAAATGTAGCAGGTATGCAGAACAAAAGATTCGTCCGATTCTTGTGGGGGGTATGCACGTTCTACATGAAGGTACCGTATTATATAACCTCTATTCCACTGGATTTCTTGACGCACCTCATTATTCATTTTGACAACACTTCGGAATTATTCTTAACATAAGGCATAAAATAGTAAATATATGTCCTTATATATGAGGACAAAATAAAGAAATACTGTCTTTATTGGAAGGGATAAACAATGAAAGGCATCATCCAGCAGAGACTGGCCGATGCTGTCAAAGGATTCCCCCATGAACTGCAATCAACATCATATCACGGAATTGTTCAAGCAGTATGCCGGATTACAGCAAAATCTGTTAAGAAGACCGGATACCGAACAACAGTATGCCGCAAACCGGGTTTTTGAACGGTTGCTGGATCGTTTCCATCGCGAAACAGATGTCTCCATTTTGTTGCAGGCATTGCCGGATCCCTACTTTCCCTTAGGCATGCTGAAACAAACCCTATTTGCCGATGTGGTGGGCATGCGGTTTTATATCAACAAGCAGCGGCCCGACCTGGAACCGATCCTGGGGCAAGAACTCGTGGAATGGGCCGGAGCCTTTCTAAGGATTCGACACGACATTCAAACTCTGTTTGATCCGAACACCATTACCTGCATACCATTGGACGGTACCCGTCACCGCCTCCTTTCCGGCCACTGGTGCAGTCTTTGCGGAGTATGCTGTCAGGTCGGGGGCATACCGCCGGATCCGCCAACAGGTGTTGTTTATCCGGATCACTGGTTTGGCTTCCTTTCCGGTGAAACACCTGAAAATCAACAACTCTGCCCATTTCTGTTTCAGTACTTTGGTGAACCGCGCTTTTTTTGTGCCATCCATAATATCAAACCGGTCACCTGCCGTGTTTTTGACCGGGAAGACTGCCGCCGGCGTCTCCAAGACCGGGGCCTTCACGGTAATTTAGTGCTTTAACGAAAATTTCTCACCAACTTGATTCGTCCATTTGCAAGCCAAAGATCCCAAGCATCGCGGTTGGCTGAAACGAAATCCCTATTTCCTCGACTCATCAATGTTCAAGGTTTGCCCGGTTCACTGTACGTTCTGCATGACGTCCCCATTATTCTTAATAGCAGTAACATTTAATCTGAGTTTTTTACAGAGATACCTGTAACGCTCTTATTTGCGGCGGATTTGGAGGTGCGGAGCACCGGAAAAGCCGTTCAGTCACAGCTTGCTGTGGCGATACACGATAACTTTGTTAGCTAAGTCAATCGACAAATATAAACCTAACTCGACAACCAAGCTTCTGCTTCTGCTTTTTGGTTTCTATCAAAAGCTTTAATTTCTAATCCTGGGAACAAGGCTCCCTCAAATTCACTTACTTTCTTTAACCAGGTCTTATCAGTTAATACCGCTGCACGATCAAATTTTTTCATCAGCCTTAACATCTCAGGAAGCCGAGAAAATTCGATTCTTATTGCACCAAGTGACGGAAGATGAAAGTCAATAACTTCATACAACATTTTACCATTTTCAATATTCTTCGACTTGCTGACTAATTCGTCTATTGCAATTTTCATATCTTCAGCGTTCAATTTTCCACTCATCTCAATATCTAAACGATTTATGCCGTTTGGTATTACTTTAAATTGAAGTTTCACTGTTTTTAGAGTTTTTCGAACCGGGTCTGGATTTTTTTCTCGTTCAGGACACAAATCACGAACAGTTGGCATGTAATTTGAAAATCAATTATTATGCCAAATATTTCAATATGTTATATTAATTTAGGGCTTGCAATCCACTCCCTTTCATGGTATGGGATACACAGATAACTTGTTGATATCCAACCAGAAAGGAGCAAACTGACATGTTTATTATACGCGATATCCTTACACCGCTTCAGAACGAGTTCTCGTCCACCCGCCTCGGAAGACAACGCCGCAGATGGTTCGTCTATGCCCTGCTTGCATTCATCGTTCCTTTTACCAGTTCTATTTCTTCGAACATTCTTCGCTGTATGAACACTCTTTTCGGCATTAGCGTGAACCGACGCCGATTCTATACCTTCATGGCATCAAACAAACTCCCGTGGGCCAAACTGTGGTGCAAGTTGTGGAGCACGATTCCAAGTCCACTAACAGATAGCCGTTTGTTGGTGGCCCTGGATGATTTTATCAATCCAAAGACGGGCAGAAAGATTTTCGGCTGTTCACATATCTTCGATCATGCCGCCAAGGCCAACCAGAGCAAATACCCATGGGCGCAAAATGTGGTCCTCCTTGGTATGCTGAAGCGCATCAAAGGTCGCTGGGCGTGTCTGCCTCTTGCCCATAGATTCTATCTGC